>NZ_JBHVBO010000110.1:0-14234 GCF_042668085.1 Isoptericola sp. NPDC057391
AGATTCGCGCCGAATCAGGGCCAGAATCCCACCCACAACGTGTCAGAGAGCGGCGGCGACCGCGGGGGCGAGGGCGCGGAACGCCTTGCCGCGGTGGCTGATGGCGTTCTTCTCCGCCGGGGTGAGCTCGGACGACGTGCGCGTGCCCGGCGTGCCGTCGGCGGCCGGGGCCTGCTCGGCGGGCACGTGGATCGGGTCGTAGCCGAAGCCGTTCTCCCCGCGCGGGGCGCGCACGAGCGTGCCGGGCATCTCGCCGAGGCACACCTCCTCGCGGCCGTCCGGGGTGACGAGCGCCGCCGCGCAGACGAAGGCCGCCGCGCGGTGCTCGTCACGCACGTCGGACAGCTGCGCGAGGAGCAGCTCGAGGTTCGCCACGTCGTCGCCGTGCCGCCCCGCCCAGCGGGCGGAGAAGATGCCCGGCGCGCCGCCCATGACGTCCACGCTCAGTCCGGAGTCGTCCGCGACGGCGGGCAGGCCGGTGGCCCGGGCCAGCGCGCGCGCCTTGATGAGCGCGTTCTCGACGAACGAGACGCCGTCCTCGACGGGCTCGGGCGCTCCGACGTCCCCGGCCGTCACGACGGCGTCGTCGGGCAGCGCGTCCAGGCCCGGCTGGTCGCGCAGGATGGCGCGCAGCTCCACCAGCTTCTTGCGGTTGTGCGTCGCCAGCACCAGACGGGCGCCGGCGGGCACGGTGACGTCGGCCATCGTCACAGCTCCTGCGCCAGCGCGGCGCGCTGGATCTCGGTGAGCTCGGCGGTGCCGGCGACGGCGAGGTCGAGCAGGGCGTCGAGCTCGGCGCGGTCGAACGGCGCGTGCTCCGCGGTGCCCTGCACCTCGACGAACGTGCCCGAGCCCGTCGTCACGACGTTCATGTCCGTCTCGGCCCGCACGTCCTCGACGTACGGCAGGTCGAGCATCGGGGTGCCGTCGATGATGCCGACGCTGACCGCCGCGACGGAGTCCGTGAGGACCGTCTTGCCGCCGGTGACGTGCCCGTGGCGGGTGCCCCACGCGACGGCGTCGGCGAGCGCCACGTACGCGCCGGTGATCGCCGCGGTGCGGGTGCCGCCGTCGGCCTGCAGGACGTCGCAGTCGAGCACGATCGTGTTCTCGCCGAGCGCGGTCACGTCGACGACGGCGCGCAGCGCGCGGCCGATGAGGCGCGAGATCTCGTGGGTGCGGCCGCCGATCTTGCCCTTGACCGACTCGCGCTGGCTGCGCTCGTTGGTGGCGCGGGGGAGCATCGCGTACTCGGCGGTGACCCAGCCCTCGCCGGACCCCTTCTTCCAGCGCGGCACGCCCTCGGTGAACGACGCCGTGCACAGCACGCGCGTGCTGCCGAACTCCACCAGCACGGAGCCCTCGGCGTTCTGGGTCCATCCGCGCGTGATCGTCACCGGGCGGAGCTGAGAGGGCGTGCGACCGTCGGCGCGGGGTGCAGCATCAGGCGTGGCGGCCTGGGAAGCGGGGGAAGTCATGCGGCCACCCTATGCCGCCACCCGATGCCGCCACCCCGTGCGAGCCGCACGTAGGGTTGTCCGGTGCAGCTCACCGCCTCGGACCTCGCGTTCGCCTACCCCGGCCGCCCGGTGCTCGACGGCGTGAGCCTGCGCGTGTCGGACGGCGCGCGGCTGGGCGTGGTGGGGGAGAACGGGTCGGGCAAGTCGACCCTTCTGCACCTGCTGGCCGGGGACCTGAAGCCGGGCCGCGGCGAGCTCCGGCGCAAGGGGAGCGTCGCGCTCGTGGAGCAGGAGCTCGCGACGACCCCGGGCGAGACGGTGGGCGACCTCGTGCGGCGCACGCTCGCCGACCTGCGCGCACTCGCGGCGGAGATCGAGAAGGAGGCCGCGGGCTTCGATCTCCCGGGGTCCCCGGACGCCCGCGCAGCGAAGCGAGCAGGCGTGCGGGGTGGGGGTCACGAGACGGGTGACCTCCGTCGGCTGTCGGGGCTGCTGGCCCGCGCCGAGCACCTGGCCGCCTGGGACGCCGACCGGCGGGTCGACGTCGCGCTCACCCGCCTGGGCGCGGTGCGCGACCCCGACCGGCGCCTCGACACCCTGTCCGTGGGCCAGCGGTACCGGGTGCGCCTCGCGTGCCGGCTCGCGGAGCGCGCCGACCTGCTGCTCCTGGACGAGCCCACCAACCACCTCGACGACTCCGCGATCGAGTTCCTCACGGGCGAGCTGGTCGCGTGGCGCGGCGGGGTCGTCGTCGTCACCCACGACCGCGAGCTGCTCGACGACGTCGCGACCGCGATCCTCGACCTGGACCCGTCGATGGACGGCAAGCCGGTGCTGTACGGGCAGCCGGGCTACCTCGCGTACCGGTTCGCGAAGAACCAGGCCCTGCACCGGTGGCGGCAGCGTTACCGCGCGGAGCAGGAGCGCGCCCGCGTGCTCGCCGAGCGGCTGGACGCGTCGTACGAGGGCCTGTCGGACGAGTGGCGGCCGCCCAAGGGGTCGCAGAAGCACCGCCGCGCCACGCGCGCCCGCATCCACGTCAAGGCCGCCGACCGGCTGATCGAGAAGCTCGAGGCCGAGGCCGTGGAGGTCCCCGTGCCGCCCGCGCGGCTCGCGTTCCCGGACCTGCCGTCGATGTCCCCGGGCTGGGACCCGGGCGACCCGCTCGTCGAGCTCCGTTCCCCGCGGGTCGTCGCGGAGGACGGCGACCGGGCGGGCGCCGTCCGGCTGGACCTGCCCGGCACGCGCGTCGCGGTGCCACCGTCCGGCCGGCTGCTGGTCGTCGGCCCCAACGGCACGGGGAAGTCGACGCTGCTCGCGGCGCTCGCGGGCCGCGTGGGTCTCGCCCGCGGCACGCGGACGGTCACGGCGGGCGCCCGGCTGGGCGTCGTCGTGCAGGAGGCGCTGCCCGAGCGGCCTGCCGGCGCGACGGCGGACGAGGGTGCCGCTCCGACGGGCTTCGACGCCTACGCGGCCGAGGCGCTGCAGCTGCTGCAGCGCGGCGAGCTGGACCCGGAGCACGTCGTGCCCGTGGCGGCGCTGGGGCTGCTGAGCGAGGAGGACCTCGAACGGCCGCTCGCGGAGCTGTCGGCCGGGCAGCGCCGCCGCTTCGAGCTCGCGCGCGCGCTGCTGCACGCGCCGCACCTGCTGCTGCTCGACGAGCCGACCAACCACCTGTCGGTGGATCTCGTGGACGAGCTGACCCGGGCCCTGGCCGCCACCCCGGCCGCCGTCGTCGTCGCCACCCACGACCGGCGCATGCGCGCGGACCTGGCGGACTGGCCGGTGCTCGACCTCTCCTGACCTCCGGTTGGCGCCCCGCCCGCTGTCATGCATAACCTGCACTCAACCCGTGACAGCGACGAAGGGACGAGGGCGTGCCGGACGACGAACTGGGTGACCGGCTGAGGGTGCTGGTGCACGGCGCCGGCGGGATCGGGCTGTACGCCGCGGCCCGGCTGGCGCAGGCCGGGCACGAGGTGACGCTCAAGGGCCGCGCGGCCACGGTCGACGCCCTGCGCCACCACGACCTGCGCGTGCTGCGCGACGGCGCCGCCACCGCGGTCCACGGCGTCCGGGCGACCGACGTCGTCCCCGACGGGCCGTTCGACCTCGTCGTCGTCGCGACCAAGTCGTGGCAGGTGGACGACGCCGCCCGCGAGCTCGCGCCGGCGGTCGGCCCCGGCACCCGGGTGCTCACCACGCAGAACGGCGTCGACGCGCCCGCCCGGCTCGCCGCGCACCTCCCCGCCGACACGGTGCTGGCGGGCACCGTCGTCGTGATCGTCCGGCGCGTGGGCCCCGGGGAGGTCGAGGTCGTCGGGGACGAGGCGACCGTCACCGTCGGCTCCACGGCGCGCGCCGAGGCCGACCTCGTCGACCGGCGCGCGCTGACCGCCCTCGAGGGGGCGGGTATCCGGGCCCGATGGACCGACGACGTCATCAGCGCGCTCTGGAAGAAGCTCGCGCTCATCGCCTCCTACGGCGGGGTCGGGGCGCTCGCGGGGGCCACCGTCGGCGAGACCCGCTCCACCCCCGAGACGCGCGACCTGGTGGAGCGCGCGGTGCGGGAGGTGCTCGCCGTCGGCAACGCCGAGGGAGCGCGCCTGGGCGACGCCGACCTGGCCGACGTCCTGCACACGTACGAGTCCGTGTTCGCGCCCGGCACGACGGCGTCCATGCAGCGCGACCTCGCCGAGGGCCGGCCGTCGGAGCTGGCGGACCAGAGCGGCGCCGTCGTCGCGCACGCCGAGGCGGCCGGCGTCGACGTCCCCGTGCATCGGACGATCTACGCGTCCCAGCTCCCGCGCGAGGCCGCCGCGCGGCGGACGTCGTCCCCGCGAGCAGGATCGTGAGCCGGATCGCGAGCAGGGCCGTGACCAGCGGCGCGCTCGGCAGGCACGCCGTGCCGACCCTCTCGCTCGCGTGCGTGACCGGGCTGGTGAACGAGTGGGGCGCGGTGCCGCAGCGCGTCTCGTCCCGGCCGTGGGCCGGGTACCCGGGCGCAGGCTCGGCGGAGCGGCGGCTGCTCGAGGAGGAGTGGGCCGCCGCGCGCGACGCCGGCCCGGCGCCCGACGACGCGGCGGTCGTCGCGGCCGCGGACGCCGTCCACCCCGTGTTCGCCGCGACCGGGCCGGGCGAGCGCGCGCGACTCCTGGACGCCCTGGTGTCGACGCTCGGTCTCGGCCCACGGGTCGAGGTGCGCGACGGTGCGGGCGATCTCGCGCTGGGGTGGGCCGTGCCCCGGCGGGGCGCCCGGCTGACCGCGGCGCTGGTCGTCGCGCTGCTGCCGGCGACACCCCGGGCCGGAGCGCCGCGCCTCGGGACCTGCGGCGCGCAGGACTGCGCCGACGTGTTCGCCGACGTGTCGCCGCGCCAGGACAGGGCGTACTGCTCCGTGCGCTGCCAGGCGCGGGAGCGGGCGCGCGCCCGCCGCTCCGCGGCGCGGGGGCCCGCCGTCGTCCCGGCTCAGCGGGTGCGGTAGCGCGCGTAGAGGAGGCCGTTGGCGAAGGAGCGCTCCTCGACGAGGTCGAGGTCGAGCCGCACGCCGTCGGGGAAGAACCGGGTGCCGCCCCCGACGACGCTCGTGGTGACGAACAGGTGGTACTCGTCCACCAGACCGGCCCGGATCGCCTGCGCGGCGAGGGTCGGGCCGTCGACCGTGAGGTCGTGGTCGGACTGGGCCTTGAGCCTGCGGACCGCCTGCGGGTCGAAGGTCCGCTCGATCCGGGTCCGGGCGCTGGACACCGCCTCGAGGGTGGTGGAGTAGACGACCTTGTCGGTCGCCTGCCAGTCGTGGGCGTACTGGACGATGTGCGGCGGGGCGTCCGGGTCCTGGTCCGCGGTCTCCCAGAAGACCATGGTCTCGTACATCCGCCGCCCGTAGAGGTACGTGCCGACGTCGCGGAAGACGTCGCCGACGAACGTGTGCACCTCCGGGTCCTCCGCGGCCGCGCCGAGGTCGCCGTCCGGCGTCGTGGCGTAGCCGTCGAGCGAGGTGATCATCGAGTAGACGAGCCGTCCCATGCGAGTCCTCCGGTCCCCGGCGCCCGTGCGGCGTCGTGCCCGCTGAGACCAGCGCAGGACCGGGAACTCATCGCGTGGCCGGCGCGGCGGGCAGCCGGCGGTCCGCCCAGAGCGCGGCGATGGCGAGCAGGAGGAACATCACCGCGACGAGCCCCGCGTTGACGAGGGCCCGCCCCAGGCCCAGCTCGCCGACGTCGAGGAAGGGGTACGGGTACCAGCCGACGGCGGCCCCGCGGACGAACGTGTAGGCGATCCACGCCAGCGGCCCGACGACGGACCAGCCCACCGTGCGCGCGTCGACCCGCGGCCGCGGCCCGGCGAGCAGCCACACGACCACCGCGAGCACGGGCGACGCCAGGTGCAGCAGCACGTTGGACAGCTGGCCGGCCTGCGTCAGGCCCGGCACCGTGCCCGCCAGGACGGTGTTGTAGACGATGCCGGTGACGACGATGCACAGCAGAGCGTCGAGGTGCGCCACCCGCAGCAGCCGCCCGTCTCGCGCGGGGTCGAGCGCCAGCAGCACGGACACGACGCCGATGCCGACGTTCGACAGGATCGTGAAGTACGAGAACAGCCGGACGAGCCGCTCGGCCGTGGTGCCCGCCGCGCCCGGCCCGTCGACCAGCGCGATGACGAGCTCCATGAGGACGCCGCCGAGGGCGGGGAGCGCGACGAGCAGATGCCCGACCGACGCCGCCCGCCGGCTCACGACAGGCGCCCCACCCAGGCCATGGCCTGCTTCACGATCGTGCCCTGCCCGTGGATCATCTCCGCCAGCACGGTGTCGCTGCACGCCTCCTCGGGGGTGAGCCACGCGAGGTCCAGCGCGTCCTGCTGCGGCCGGCAGTCGCCGGTCACCGGCACGACGTAGGCCAGCGAGACGGCGTGCTGACGGGGGTCGTGGTACGGCGTGATGCCGGGGGTGGGGAAGTACTCCGCCACGGTGAACGGCTGCGGCGACGCGGGGACCTGCGGCAGCGCGACCGGGCCGAGGTCCTTCTCGATGTGCCGCAGCAGCGCGTCGCGCACCCGCTCGTGGTAGAGCACCCGGCCGGAGACGAGGGCCCGCGTCATCGTGCCGAGCGGGGTGACCCGCAGCAGCAGCCCGACGGCGACCACGTCGCCGGAGTCGTCCACGCGCACCGGCACCGCATCGACGTACACGAGCGGGAGCTGCGCCCGCACAGCGGCGAGGTCCTCCGGGCTGAGCCAGCCCGCGGGCTGCGGCTCGTCGCGGTAGAACTCGTCGTCGGGGGGGAACTCGGCCGTGTCCGTCACACGTCGTTTCTACCAGCCCGGACGGCGCGCGAGCGCGCGGGCAGGCCGCGGCGGGAATACTGGGAGCGGCGCCGATGCTGTGCCGAGGAGACCCCCATCGGAAGGACACCCATGGCCACCGTCGAGCTCACCGACGACACGTTCGAGAAGACCGTCACCGACAACGACATCGTCCTGGTCGACTTCTGGGCCGAGTGGTGCGGCCCGTGCAAGCAGTTCGCGCCCGTCTTCGAGGCCTCGTCCGAGGAGAATACGGACGTCGTGCACGCCAAGATCGACACCGAGGCCCACCAGCGCATCGCCGCCGCCGCGGGCGTGAGCGCCATCCCGACGCTCATGGCGTTCCGCGAGGGCGTGCTCGTCTTCAACCAGGCCGGCGCGCTGCCCGCGCCCGCCCTCAAGCAGGTCGTGGAGGCCGTCAAGGGCCTCGACATGGACGACGTGCGGGCCCAGATCGCCGCCGCGAACAACGGTTCGCCGCAGGCCTGATCGCCGCACCGCCAGCGCTACGCACGACGGCCGCCCCGGAGTCTTCCGGGGCGGCCGTCGTCTGCTGCTCTGTCGGCGGGTCGAACTAATGTTCGAACCGTGAGTCAACGCCGGAAGTACACCGAGGAACTACTCGCGGATGCGGCCGCGCACGCCACCTCCTATTCGGACGTGCTCCGGTACCTCGGAGTACCGCTGCGCAGCGGGTCGTACAGCCACATCGCCAAGAAGATCAAGGAGTTCGGTATCGACACGAGCCACTTCACGCGGCAGCGGCGAAAATACACGGCCGAGGTCCTCGGCGCGGCGGCGGCCCAGTCCGACTCCGTCGCTGGCGTCCTTCGCCATCTGGGGCTCAGCGAGGTCGGCGGAACGCACGCCCACATCAGCCGAATGCTCAAGGCGCTCGAGGTCGACACGAGTCATTTCCGGCGCGATCAAGGCGCCCGGCGCGTAGGGAGCCGATTGACGGCGACGGACCTCCTTGTCAATGACCGTTCGGCGACCAGGCGTCGCCCTCCGCATCGCCTGCGGCGAGCGCTCCTCGAGATCGGCCGTGCGTACGCCTGTGAGAGTTGTGGTTGCGACGGACAGTGGCAGGGGATGCCGTTGACGCTGCACATCGACCACATCAGCGGCGACTTTCGGGACAACAGAGCCGCGAACCTCAGGTTCCTGTGCCCCAACTGCCACGCACAGACTCCGAACTTCGCAGGACGCTCGCGGGGTCGGTATGGCAGGACGCTCGCAGAATGTGAGGACGATCAAGGCAAGGACACAGGCGAGGACGCGGCCTAGTTACACTGTCGCCGGCTAGCCGGAGTGATGGAATTGGCAGACATGCGGCGTTTAGATCGCCGTGCCCTCAGGGCGTGCGGGTTCGACCCCCGTCTCCGGCACCTCGCGAAATCGCGTCAGTCGAGACCGAGCGTCTTGCGGACGCGGGCGACGTGGCCCGTCGCCTTGACGTTGTACTGCGCGACGGTGACCGTGCCGTCCGGGCCGACGACGACGGTGGAACGGATGACGCCCACGTACGTTTTGCCGTAGTTCTTCTTCTCGCCCCAGGCGCCCCAGGCCTCGAGCGCCTCGTGCCCGGTGTCGGCCAGGAGGGGGAACGTCAGGGCGTCGCGCTCGGCGAACGTCGTGAGCTTGTCGACGCCGTCGGGGGAGACGCCGACGACGGCGTAGCCGGCGCTCTGCAGCGAGGCGAGGGAGTCGCGGAAGTCGCACGCCTCGGTGGTGCAGCCCGGCGTCATCGCGGCGGGGTAGAAGTACACGACGACGCCCTCGCGGTCGGGCTCCGCCAGCGCGTCGGCCAGCGAGAACGTGCCGGTGGTGTGTCCGGTGCCGGTGCCGGTGGCGTCCGGCAGGACGGCGGGCAGCTCGAGGGCGGGGGCGGCGTCGCCGACGGCGAGACGGGTCACGGGTGCTCCTTGGTGTCGAGGTCGTGCGGTGCGCGGCGACGGTCTTCGCGAGAGCTCGCAGGACGGTCGCGGGTGCGCACCCGGCGTCGAGCCTAGACGTCCGCGTCGTCTAGCGTTGACCTGTGACCGACCGCGCGCCCCGCACCACGCCCGACAGCAAGCCCCTGCCGATCCGCATGCTGCACGACCGTCTGCTGGTGCAGCCGGAGGTCGACTCGGCCGAGCGCCAGTCGACGGCGGGCCTGGTGATCCCCGCCACTGCGGCCGGGGCCAAGCGGCTCGCGTGGGCCCAGGTGGTGGCCAAGGGCGAGCACGTGCGCCAGGTCGCCGTGGGCGACCGCGTGCTGTACGACCCGGAGGACCGGGCCGAGGTGGACCTCGGCGGCACGGACTACGTGCTGCTGCGCGAGCGCGACGTGCACGGCGTCACCGAGACCGAGGACGAGGGCGGCGCGACGGGCCTGTACCTCTGAGACAGTAGGGCCCATGACCGGCGACGACGCCCGACCCGCGGACCCTCTCGACCTGCTGGCGCTCGACGACGAGCTCAGCCCGACGGAGCGCGAGACGCGCGACCGCGTGCGCGCCCTGGTCGACGAGCACGTCCGCCCGCACGTCGCGCGCTGGTTCGCCGACGCCGTCTTCCCGCTCGACCTGGTGCCGCGCCTCGCGGAGACGGGCCTGCTCGGCATGCACCTGCACGGGTACGGCTGCGCCGGCAGGTCCGCCGTCGAGTACGGCCTGGCGATGGCCGAGCTCGAGGCCGGCGACTCAGGGATCCGGACGTTCGTCTCGGTGCAGGGCTCGCTGGCGATGTCGGCCGTCGCGAAGCACGGCTCGCCCGAGCAGCGCGAGCGCTGGCTGCCCGGCCTGGCCGCGGGCGAGCTCATCGGCTGCTTCGCGCTCACCGAGCCCACGGCCGGCTCCGACCCGGCGTCGATGACGACCACCGCGACGCGCGTCCGCGACGGGTGGGTGCTGTCGGGGCGCAAGCGGTGGATCGGCCTCGCCTCCGTGGCGGACGTCGCGGTGGTCTGGGCCCGGGCGGTGGACCCCGACGACGACGTGGCGGGCGGCGGCGAGGGCCGTGCCCGCGTCCGCGGCTTCCTCGTCCCCACGACGACGCCCGGGTTCGTCGCGACGCCGATCGAGCCGAAGCTGTCGCTGCGCGCGTCGGTCCAGTGCGACGTCGTGCTCGACGACGTCCGGCTGCCCGCGGACGCGATCCTGCCGGAGCACCCCGGCCTCGCCGGGCCGTTCGCCTGCCTGGCCGAGGCGCGCTACGGCATCGCGTGGGGCGCGGCGGGCGCCGCGCGCGACAGCCTCGACGCCGCGCTGCGGCACGCGGGGCAGCGGGTGCAGTTCGGCCGGCCGCTGGCCGCGTTCCAGCTCACGCAGGCGAAGCTCGTGGACATGGCGCTCGAGGTGTCCCGGGCGCAGCTCCTGGCGCTGCGGCTGGGCCGGCTCAAGGATGCGGGGCGGCTGGAGCCGCACCAGGTCTCGGCCGGCAAGCTCGCGAACGTGCGGTCCGCGATCGAGGTCGCCCGCACGGCGCGCACCGTGCTCGGGGGCGACGGGATCACGCTGGAGCACTCGCCGATGCGGCACGCGGCGAACCTCGAGTCGGTGCGCACCTACGAGGGCACCGACGAGGTGCACACCCTGGTCCTGGGCCGGCACCTGACCGGGCACCAGGCGTTCCGCTGACCCGTCACCGGGCGGCCGCGGCGCCGTCGGACCCTTGTCGTCGAGGTCACAGGGCCGACCTGCCCGGACGGTTTCCCGGCAGCCCCGTGCGGCTGGTAATGTTTCTCCCCGCCGGCGCCATTAGCTCAATTGGCAGAGCAGCTGACTCTTAATCAGCGGGTTTGGGGTTCGAGTCCCTGATGGCGCACCAGCACGCGGTTCCCGATCACGGGGGCCGCGTCGTGTGAGGGCTCTCGGCCCGACCTCCCGGTCGACCGCGTACCCTCTGGCCACGCGCCATTAGCTCAATTGGCAGAGCAGCTGACTCTTAATCAGCGGGTTCGGGGTTCGAGTCCCTGATGGCGCACCACCAAGCCCCGTCCGGCACCGCCGGGCGGGGCTTCGTCGTGCCGGCGACGAGCGCCGGGCCGCGTCGGGGCGGAGGATGAGTCGATGATCTCCACCGAGCTCGCGGCCCGGCTGCGCGAGGCGGGGCTGGTGTGGCGCCCCGCCGACGGCGACCGGTTCCGCATCGACGCCGCCGACCTGTCCGCCGAGGTCTTCACCGTCAGCACGATGACGATCGAGGCGCACGACTACCCGACCGGCACCATCCTCGGCTTCAACGGCACCACCGAGTGGGCGCTCGACTCCGTGGCCATCGAGGACGCGCTGTGGCTGCCGCGCGAGGACCAGCTGCGCGAGCTGCTGCGCTCCACCTTCCGGGGCCTGACCCGCACCCACGAGGGCGGGGCGGAGCGCTACGAGGTCGAGGTGGAGCTGCTGGGGGAACCACGGACCTTCTCGGCCGCCGACGCCGCCGAGGCGTACGGCACGGCGCTGCTCGCGCTCGTGGAGCTCAGCGCCTGAGCCCCGGTGCCTGATCATCGGTGCCCAGCGCCCCGCTTACCCTGGGGGCGTGCCTGATCCCGTGACGTCCGAGCCCGTCGACCCGCGCTACCGCCGCCAGCCCGTGAGCTTCGTGCGGCGCAGCGCCCGCCTCACGACCGCGCAGCGCAAGGCGTGGGAGACCCGGCGCGACCGGTACCTCGTGGACGTGCCCCGCGACGTCGCCGTGACGTCCGTCGACCCCGGCTGGCGGTTCGACCCCGCGCGGGAGTTCGGGCGCACCGCCCCGCTGGTGGTGGAGATCGGGTCGGGCCAGGGCGAGGCGATCGTCGCCGCCGCGGCCGCGCACCCCGAGCGCGACCACCTCGCCGTCGAGGTGTACACGCCCGGCCTGGCGCAGACGATCGTGCGCGCCGGTCACGCCGGCGCCGACCCGGGCCGGGACGGCGGCGCGCCGGGCAACGAGCTCGACAACCTGCGCCTGGCCCAGGCGGACGCCGCGGAGCTGCTGGCCACCGCGCTGCCGGAGGCGTCCGTCGACGAGCTGTGGGTCTTCTTCCCCGACCCGTGGCACAAGTCCCGGCACCAGAAGCGGCGGCTCGTCACGCCGGCGTTCGCCACGCTCGCCGCCCGCGCCCTGCGTCCCGGCGGCGTGTGGCGCCTCGCGACCGACTGGTCGCACTACGCCGACCAGATGCTCGAGGTGCTCGAGGCGAGCGACGACTTCCGCAACGCCCACGGGCCGGGGGCACGCGCGCCGCGGTTCGAGGGGCGCGTGCTCACGAGCTTCGAGAAGAAGGGCTCGGCCGCGGGCCGCGGCGCGACGGACCTGGAGTACGTCCGCGTCTGAGCCGCGCCTCCGGCCCGCCCCTGCACCGACCGGTCCCGACCTGGGGACGCGCCGGGAAGTGACTTGCGCCACACCGTCCGGCTCTAGCAAGGTGTGCCTCGCGAAACGTTCTCGAACGGGGCGGCGTGGCCCCGTCGATCGCCTGAGCCAACGGAGGCATCATGAGCGACCTGTCCACCGCGGGGCCACCACCGGGAGAGACCGAGTACCAACGGGTGCAGCGGTCGGACGAGTTCCAGGGGCTGCGGCGCGCCTTCCGGAGCTTCGTGTTCCCGATGACGGCGCTGTTCCTCGTCTGGTACTTCGTCTACGTCCTGCTCGCCAACTACGCCCACGACTTCATGAGCATCCGGCTGGGTGACAGCAACATCACCGTGGGGCTGCTGTTCGGGCTCGGCCAGTTCGTCTCCACGTTCGTCATCACGATGCTCTACGCCCGCTGGGCGAACAAGAAGTTCGACGCGCGGGCCGACGCGCTGCGCCGTGAGATCGAGGAGGGCGAGCTGTGAGCGAGACCGGCACCGACATCGGCAACCCGTGGGTCAACATCGGCATCTTCGCCGCGTTCGTCCTCGTGACCCTCGTGATCGTGTTCCGCGCGTCCCGGCAGAACAAGTCCGCCGCAGACTTCTACGCCGGCGGGCGCAACTTCACCGGGCCGCAGAACGGGACGGCCATCGCGGGCGACTACCTGTCCGCCGCTTCGTTCCTCGGCATCTGCGGCGCCATCGCGCTCAACGGCTACGACGGCTTCCTCTACTCGATCGGGTTCCTCGTCGCCTGGCTCGTGGCGCTCCTGCTGGTGGCTGAGCTGCTGCGCAACACCGGCAAGTTCACGATGGCCGACGTGCTGTCCTTCCGGCTGCGCCAGCGCCCGGTGCGGATGGCGGCCGCCCTCGCGACCCTGCTCGTGGTCTTCTTCTACCTGCTCGCGCAGATGGCCGGGGCCGGCGGCCTCGTGGCCCTGCTGCTCGGCGTCGACAGCCGTGCCGGCCAGAGCCTCGTCATCGCCGTGGTCGGCGCCCTGATGATCCTCTACGTGCTGGTGGGCGGCATGAAGGGCACCACCTGGGTGCAGATCATCAAGGCCGTGCTCCTCATCGCCGGCGCCGCCATCATGACCGTCTGGGTGCTGGCCAAGTTCGGCTTCAACCTCTCCGACCTGCTCGGGGGCGCCGTCGAGATGGCCGGACCGGGTGGCGAGGCGCTGCTGGAGCCGGGCAAGCAGTACGGCACGGACGGCACGTCCAAGCTGAGCTTCCTGTCGCTCGCGCTGGCCCTGGTGCTCGGCACGGCGGGCCTGCCGCACGTGCTCATGCGCTTCTACACGGTCCCGACGGCCAAGGAGGCGCGGCGGTCGGTGGTCTGGGCCATCTGGCTGATCGGCATCTTCTACCTGTTCACGCTGGTGCTCGGCTACGGCGCGGGCGCGCTGGTGGGGCCGGAGGCGATCAACAACGCGCCCGGCGGCGTGAACTCGGCGGCGCCTCTGCTGGCCTTCGCGCTCGGCGGCGAGATCCTGCTCGGCCTCATCTCCGCCGTCGCCTTCGCCACAATCCTCGCGGTCGTGGCCGGGTTGACGATCACGGCCGCGGCGAGCTTCTCGCACGACATCTACGCGAACGTCATCAAGAAGGGCGAGGTCAAGCCGGACTCCGAGGTGCGCATCGCGCGCTGGACCGTGGTCGTGATCGGCGTCATCGCCATCGTGGGCGGCATCTTCGCCCAGAACCAGAACGTCGCGTTCCTCGTGGCGCTCGCGTTCGCGGTGGCGGCCTCGGCCAACCTGCCGACGATCGTGTACTCGCTGTTCTGGAAGCGGTTCAACACGTCGGGCGCGCTGTGGAGCATCTACGGCGGGCTGATCTCCTGCATCGTGCTGATCGTCCTGTCGCCCACGGTGTCGGGGAACGAGAAGGCGATGTTCCCGTCAGCGGACTTCGACGTCTTCCCGCTGACGAACCCGGGCCTGGTGTCCATCCCGCTCGGCTTCCTGCTCGGCATCGTCGGCACCTTCCTGTCGAAGGAGAAGCCGCACCCGGAGAAGTTCGCCGAGATGGAGGTCCGGTCGCTCACCGGTGCCGGCGCCGAGAAGGCCGTCGCCAAGCACTGACGACGCCCGCGGGCCGCACCGCACCCAGGGGCCCCGCCGAGACGCCGGTCTCGGCG
>NZ_JBHVBO010000111.1:0-14220 GCF_042668085.1 Isoptericola sp. NPDC057391
GCACGACGCCCGCTGGCGCCGCCGTATATCGGCGCGCACGCGGACGTCGTGACTCACGCTCGAGCGGTGTCGGGCGCCGGAGTCGTCAGAGCTTCTCGCCGACGTGGACGGTCAGCGCGACGAGCGAGTTGGAGTAGCCCCACTCGTTGTCGTACCACGACACGACCTTGACCTGGTTGCCGATCACCTTGGTCAGCTTCGAGTCGAAGATGCTCGTGTGCGGGTTGGTGACGATGTCCGACGACACGATCTCGTCGTCCACGTACTCCAGGGTGCCCTTCAGCGGGCCCTCGGCGGCGGCCTTGACCGCGGCGTTGACCTCCTCGACCGTGACCTCCTTCGGGGCCTCGAAGGTGAGGTCCGTGGCCGAGCCGGTGATGACCGGGACGCGCAGGGCGTAGCCGTCGAGCTTGCCCTTCAGCTCCGGGAGCACCAGGGCGACGGCCTTGGCGGCACCCGTGGTGGTCGGCACGATGTTCTGCGCGGCGGCGCGGGCGCGGCGGAGGTCCTTGTGCGGGCCGTCCTGCAGGTTCTGGTCGCCGGTGTACGCGTGGATCGTCGTCATGAGGCCACGCTCGATGCCGATCGAGTCGTTGAGGGCCTTGGCGAGCGGCGCGAGGCAGTTCGTGGTGCACGACGCGTTCGAGATGATGTGGTGCGCGGCCGGGTCGTACTGGTCGTTGTTCACGCCCATGACGAAGGTCGCGTCCTCGTTCTTCGCCGGGGCGGAGATGATGACCTTCTTGGCGCCGGCGTCGATGTGCGCCTTGGCCTTGGTGGCGTCGGTGAAGAAGCCGGTGGACTCGATGACGATGTCCGCGCGCAGCTCGCCCCACGGGAGGTTCGCGGGGTCGCGCTCGGCGAGCGCACGGATCTTCTGGCCGTCGACGATGATGTTCTCGTCGTCGAAGTCGACCGACTTCGGGAAGCGGCCGAGCACCGTGTCGTACTTGAGCAGGTGGGCCAGAGTCTTGTTGTCGGTCAGGTCGTTGACGCCGACGACCTCGATGTCCGCACCCGACTCCACGAGAGCGCGGTAGAAGTTCCGTCCGATCCGACCGAAGCCGTTGATCCCGACGCGGATGGTCACGATTGCCCTCCTCAGGGCGCGCCGGTGGGATCCCGGCGCACACGGTTGATGCCGACTTCCGCACGCCGCGAGGGGCGTGCTGATGATTCACGTCGTGACCCCGGAACCACCCGACGTTCTTCCACCGGGCGGTCAGCCTCGGGTCACGTCGTCGTCACCTGACGGAATGAGCCTATACCCGAACGGGCGGTGCCGCTGACCCCCGCCGGCACCGTGAGACATGTGGTCTGACCATACGGACGCGGTCGCGCGGGCCGACCCCGGCCCGGCGCCGTCAGAGGTCGAGGAGCTCCGGGCTCAGGCCGGACTCGGTGTCCGGGATCCCGACCTCGAGCGCCCGCTTGTCCGCGGTCGACAGGAGCCGGCGGATCCGGCCCGCGACGGCGTCCTTGGACAGCGGCGGGTCGGCCAGCTGCCCCAGCTCCTCCAGGGAGGCCTGCTTGTGCGCCAGGCGCAGCTCCCCCGCCTGGCGCAGGTGCTCGGGCACCTCGTCGCCCAGGATCTCGAACGCGCGCTGCACCCGGGCGCCGGCTGCCACGGCGGCCCGCGCCGACCGCCGCAGGTTCGCGTCGTCGAAGTTCGCGAGCCGGTTGGCCGTGCCGCGCACCTCGCGCCGCGCGCGACGCTCCTCCCAGATCTCGCGGGTGCGCACCGCTCCCATCCGGCGCAGGACCTCCCCGATCGCCTCGCCGTCGCGCACCACGACGCGGTCCACCCCGCGCACCTCGCGGGACTTCGCCTGCACGCCCAGGCGCCGGGCGGCACCGACCAGCGCGAGCGCCGCCTCGGGCCCGGGGCAGGTGACCTCGAGCGCCATCGACCGGCCGGGCTCGGTGAGCGACCCGTGTGCGAGGAACGCGCCCCGCCACACCGCCTCGGCCTCGGCGACCCCCGCCGACACGACCTCCGGGGCCAGCCCGCGCACCGGCCGCCCCCGGGAGTCCAGCAGGCCCGTCTGGCGGGCGAGCGACTCGCCGTCGCGCACCACGCGCACCACGTACCTGTTGTTCTTGCGCAGCCCACCGGCCTGCACCACGATCAGGTCGCTCGTGTGCCCGTAGAGCTCCGTGATCGCCTGTCGCAGCCGCGCCGCGGCCGCCTCGTCGTCCAGCTCCGCCTCGATCACCACGCGGCCCGAGATGATGTGCAGCCCGCCCGAGAACCGCAGCGTCGCCGAGACCTCCGCCTTGCGGCACGACGTCCGGGTCACCTTGATCCGCGCGAGCTCGTCCTTCACCTCTGCCGTCAGCGCCATGGCGTCATCCTGCCACGCGAGGCAAGCACCCTCGTCGCGGGAGGGGCGCCGGCCGGGAGCGCGGTCACACGTCCCCGTACACGCCCTCGAACACGTCCCGGTAGGCCGCAGCGAGGCGCAGCGGGTCGTGCCGCGCCGTCCCGTCGCCGCGGCGGACCTGGCGCATCAGCAGCCGGGCGCCCACGGCCTGCGCGGCGTCGGCGAGCTCGTCCACGTCCTCGACGGCCGACGGGTCGGCCAGCACCGCGTCGACGCGCAGCCCCGGAGCGTGCCGGGACAGCGCCTCGAGGTGGTCGGTGGCGGTGAGCCCCTGCGTCTCGCCGCGCTCGGCGGCCAGGTTGAGCGTCACGCACACCCGCGCGTCGGTCTCGAGGAGCGCCGTCGCGAGCTCCGGCACCAGCAGGTGCACCAGCACCGACGAGTACCAGGAGCCGGGGCCGAGCACCACCCAGTCCGCGGCGCGCACCGCCTCCACCGCCTCGGGGCACGCGGGCGGGTCCGCCGGCACCAGCCGCAGCTGCTCGATCCGGCCCTCGGTCACGGCGACGCGGCTCTGCCCGACGACGGTGTCCAGCGCGGCGCCGTCGCCGCCGCGCACGTCCGCCTCGACCACCAGGGGCACCGACGCCATCGGCAGCACGCGCCCTCGCGCCCCGAGCAGCCTGCCCACCCAGTCCAGCCCCGTCACGGTGTCGCCGAGCAGCTCCCACAGCGCGACGATCATGAGGTTGCCCATGGCGTGCTTGTCCAGGCTGCCGCCCGAGACGAACCGGTGCTGCAGCAGGTCGCTCCACGTGCGGCCCCACTCGGAGTCGTCGCACAGCGCCGCGAGCGCCATGCGCAGGTCCCCGGGCGGCAGCACGTCGAGCTCGTCGCGCAGCCGGCCCGACGACCCGCCGTCGTCGGCGACGGTCACGACCGCGGTCAGCCGGTCGGACATCAGGCGCAGCGCGGACAGGCTCGCGAACAGGCCGTGCCCTCCCCCGAGCGCCGTCACCGCCGGCGCCCCGGGGATCCCGACCGGCGCCGTCACTCCTTCCCCAGGTCGCGCGCCGTGAGGGAGACCCGCTGGCCCGCGTCCCGCAGCCGCTGGGCGATCTCGCCCGCGATCGCGACGGAGCGGTGCTTCCCCCCGGTGCACCCGACGGCGATCGTCACGTATCGCTTCTCCTCGGCCAGGTACCCGGCGAGGACGGGCTCGAGCGCCGCCACGTAGCGGTCCACGAACTCCTGCGCGCCCGGCCGGGCGAGCACGTACTCCCGCACCGGGGCGTCCCGTCCCGTGAGGTGGCGCAGCTCGGTGATCCAGTAGGGGTTCGCCAGGAAGCGGACGTCCACGACGTGGTCGGCGTCCAGCGGGATGCCGTACTTGAAGCCGAAGGCGAGCACGTTCACCCGCAGCGCGTCGGGGGCGCCGTCCGCGACGGCGGCCCGCACCTCGCGCGCGAGGTCGTGCACCGACAGCTCCGACGTGTCGATGACGACGTCGGCGCGCTCGGCGATCGACGCGAGCGCGCGGCGCTCCTCGCCGATGCCGTCGAGGATCCGGCCCTCCCCCTGCAGAGGGTGGGGCCGGCGGACGCTCTCGTAGCGCCGCACCAGGGTGTCGTCGCGCGCGTCGAGGAACAGGATCCGGTAGTTCACCCCGGCGTCGCGCAGGTGCTGCAGCACCCGGGCGAGCTCGGCGAAGTACTCCCGCCCGCGCACGTCGACCACGACGGCGAGCCGCTCCACGGACGATCCCGCCCGGGTCATGAGGTCGACGAGCGGCACGATCATCATCGGCGGCAGGTTGTCGACCACGAACCAGTCGAGGTCCTCGAGGACGCCCGCGGCGCGCGAGCGGCCGGCGCCCGACATGCCGGTGATGATCAGCACCTCCGGCTCGGACTGCTCCGGGGCGGGGGTGGTGGCCTCGATCTCGGGGATGCCCTGCGGGACGGTGATGGGATCCGGCTCGCTCATGCGCCCAGCATGCCAGGGCCCGCACCGTCGTGGCTGGTCGGCGCGCTGCCCGCGTCGGCCGGGACCGCGTCGGACGGGCCTTCGGAGCGGTCCGTCTCGGGGGCACCGGCGTCACCGCCGAGCGCCGCGACGACGGCCTCGGCCGTGCGGCGCCCCATCCCCCGCACCTGGGCGATCTCGTCCACGCCGGCCGCGCGCAGCCGCTTGACCGACCCGAACGTGCTCAGGAGCGCCTTGCGGCGCGTCGGACCGAGGCCGGGGACGTCGTCCAGGACCGACGAGGTCATGCCCTTGCTCCGGCGCCGCCGGTGCTGCGTGATGGCGAACCGGTGGGCCTCGTCGCGCACCCGCTGCAGCAGGTACAGGCCCTCCGAGGAGCGCTGCAGGATCACCGGGTAGTCCTCGCCGGGGACCCACACCTCCTCCAGCCGCTTCGCGAGCCCGCACAGCGCGACGTCGGTGACGCCCAGCTCGTCGAGCGCGCGCTGCGCCGCCGCCACCTGGGGCGGGCCGCCGTCGACCACGACGAGGTTCGGCGGGTAGGCGAACCGCTTGCGCTCCCCCGGCTCCTCGGCGGGGACCTCGCCCGAGCGCGGGCGGCCGGGACCGCGCGCGGGCCCGGCGTCGCCGCTGTCGTCGCTGTCGTCGAGCTCCACCTCGCCCGACGCCAGCCGGTCGGCCAGGTACCGGCGGAACCGCCGCGTGATCACCTCGTGCATGGCCGCGGTGTCGTCGCGCGCCCCGTCCCCCTCGGGCCCGCGGACCGAGAAGGTGCGGTACTCGCTCTTGCGCGCCAGCCCGTCCTCGAACACGACCATCGACGCGGACTGGTAGGTGCCCTGCGTGTGGGAGATGTCGTAGCACTCGATGCGCAGCGGGGCCGACTCGAGGCCCAGCGCCTCCTGGATCTCGCGGAGCGCCTGGCTCCGCGTGGTGAGATCGCCCGCCCGGCGCGTGCGGTGGAGGGCGAGGGCGTGCTCGGCGTTCTTCAGGACGGTGGCGGCCAGCTCGCGCTTGTCGCCGCGCTGCGGCACCCGCAGCTCCACCCGGGCCCCACGCAGCCCGGTCAGCCACGCCGCCATCTGCCCGGGGTCCGGTGGCAGCACCGGGACCAGCACCTCGCGCGGGACGGCGTCGCGCGTCTCGCGCCGGGACGCGGCGCGGCCCTCGGCGTCGAGGTCGGCCTCCGCCGCGGCCGCGCGCGCGTCCTCGACGGCGCCGTACACCTGCTGGAGCAGGTGCTCGACGAGTTCCGCGTCGGTGACGTCCTCGACCTTCTCCACGACCCAGCCGCGCTGGCCGCGGATGCGGCCGCCCCGCACGTGGAACACCTGGACGGCGGCCTCGAGCTCGTCGCCCGCGAGCGCAAAGATGTCGGCGTCGGTCGCGTCGGGGAGCACGACGGCGTTCTTCTCCGTGGCGCGGCGCAGCGCCTGGATGTCGTCGCGCAGGCGGGCGGCCTGCTCGTACTCCATGGACGCGGCGGCCTCGTTCATCCGCGCCGTGAGGCGCCGCTCGAACCGCTGCGTGTCGCCCGCCATGAAGTCGCAGAAGTCCTGCGCCAGCTGCTTGTGCTCGTCGACCCCGATACGGCCCACGCACGGCGCGGAGCACTTGTCGATGTAGCCCAGCAGGCACGGGCGCCCGGTCTGGTGCGCGCGCCGGTACACGCCGGCCGAGCAGGTGCGGATCGGGAAGACCCGCAGCAGGAGGTCGAGGGTCTCGCGGATCGCCCAGGCGTGGCCGTACGGCCCGAAGTACCGGGTACCCGGGCGCTTGGCCCCGCGCATCACCTGGGCGCGCGGGACCTCCTCCGCCATCGTCACCGCGAGGTACGGGTACGACTTGTCGTCGCGGTACTTCACGTTGAACCGCGGGTCGTACTCCTTGATCCACGAGTACTCGAGCGCCAGGGCCTCGACCTCGGTGCCCACCACCGTCCACTCGACCGAGGCCGCCGTGGTGACCATGCTCTGCGTGCGGTGGTGCAGGTGCGCGACGTCCTGGAAGTAGTTCGACAGCCGCGCCCGCAGGTTCTTCGCCTTGCCCACGTAGATCACGCGGCCGTGCGCGTCGCGGAACCGGTAGACGCCGGGCGACGTGGGGATCTCCCCCGGCTTCGGGCGGTAGGTCGCTGGGTCGGCCATGCCGTCAGCCTAGGTCAGGCCACCGACGCCGCCGGCGCCGCGGCGGGCCGGCCGAGGGCACCGCGGCGCTACTTCATCGTGCCCGCCGTGACCGACCCCTGGAGCTGGCGCTGGAAGATCAGGTAGGCGATGAGCACCGGCACGATCGTCACCACCACGGCCGCGAACATCGCACCGAAGTCCACCGCGTACCCCGCCGACGACACGAACGCCGCCAGCCGTTGGGACAGCACGTAGTTCTGCTGGTCCGGGTTCAGCGCGATCGGCAGGATGAACTGGTTCCACAGGCCCAGGAAGTTGAAGATCGCCACCGACGCCATGCCCGGCCGCGCCATCGGCATCATCACCTGGAAGAACGTCCGCCAGTGACCCGCGCCGTCGATCGCCGCCGCCTCGGCGATGTCGTCCGGCAGCCCGCGGAAGAACGCGTAGAGGAAGAACACCGTGAAGGGCAGCGCGAACGCCACGTACACGACGATGAGCCCCGGCAGCGTGCCGAGCAGGCCGGCGTTCTGGAGCACGAAGAACAGGGGCACGATCGCCAGGAAGACCGGGAAGGTGAGCCCGGCGAGCATGAGGTAGTAGATCGCCCGCCGCCCCGGGAACTCGAAGCGGGCGAGCACGTACGCGCACATCGCCCCGAGGAGCATGACGAGCACGAGCGCCGTCCCCACGACGATGATCGTGTTCACGAACGCCCGGCCGATCTCGGCGTCGACCCATGCGTTCTGGTAGTTCGTGAACGACCACTCGGACGGCAGCGAGAACGGCGAGGCGAAGATCTCCGCGCTCGTCTTGAACGACCCGATGAACACCCAGATCATCGGAGCGATGACGAGCACGCACCAGATCACCAGGACGGTGTGCGACACGCCCGCGGCGACGCGGTCGCCGCGCCCCACCCGTGCGGTGCGGGTGCTCGACGCCACGCGCGCCGTCCGCGGCGCCACCTCGGCATGGGCGGTCATCCCCGGCCCCTCTCGCTCCGGCCGCCGGCGAGGCGGTTCACGGTGAACACCAGCGCGGCGAACACCAGGGTCACGATCGCCATCGCCACGCCCATGGCGCTGGCGTAGCCGAACTTCCCCTCGGTGAACGCCGTGCGGAACAGCTGCTGGGACATGACGAGCGTCGAGTTGTCCGGGCCGCCCTGCGGGTTGAGCGCCTGCACGTAGACGAACAGGTCGAGGGCGATGATCCCGAGGTAGATGTAGGCGGTCTGCACGTTGTCCCGGATGAGCGGCAGCGTGATGGACCACGACGTGCGCCACCGGCCGGCCCCGTCGATCCGCGACGCCTCGTAGATCTCGGAGGGCACGCCCTTGATCGCCGCGATGAACAGCAGCATGTAGAAGCCGACGAACCCCCACACGACGACGAACATCGTCACCGGCATCGCGGTGCCGACGTTCCCCAGCCAGGCGAACGACTCGAAGCGGTCCAGCCCGAGCCCGGTGAGGATGCCGTTGACGAGCCCGTTGCTCGGGTCGAGGATCAGGCGCCACATGATGCCGACGGCGATGGCGGGGATCACGTAGGGAAAGAGGGACACCACGCGGTAGAAGCCCGCGGCGCGGACGCCGCGCACCTGCCCCTTGCCCGACCCGCCCACCGTGATGAGGATCGCGAACGTCAGGGCGATGGCGATGGTGACGAGCGGGATGAACAGGCCGAACATCACGCTGTTGCCGACGGCGTTGACGAAGCGGGGGTCCTGCAGCAGCGTCGTGAAGTTGGCCAGCCCCACGACGTCGAACTCGGTCGTGAAGCCCGACCAGTTGGTGAGCGCGTAGAACGCCGCCTGGACGAACGGCCAGATCACGAAGACGAGGAACAGCGCGAGCGGCAGCCCGAGGCAGACGACGAAGAAGCTCACGCTGTCGAACGACCACCCACCGGCCCGCCGCCGGCGGGGCCCGTTGCCGGGCCCCGCGGCAGCCCCCTCGCCGTCGGGCAGGATCCGCCCCGCGCCGGGGATCGCGGTCATGACACCTCGATCTTGTCGATCGTGTCGTCGTTCGCGATGCGGTCCGTGATCGCCTGCAGCTCCTTGGTGAGGTCCGCCACCGACTTCTTGCCGTCGAGGAAGGAGTTCCAGATCGGGAGCTGCTCCTGGTTCATGCCGTACGTATTGACGAAGCTGAACGTGAAGATGTCGGTCCCGGCGGCGCTCAGCATCTCGGTCTGCGACACCAGCGCCGTGGAGCCGAAGCCGTCGGCGGGGACGATGTCCTTCACGATCGTCGGGGCCAGCTTCGTCTTGGAGAAGTTGGTGGCCGCCTCCTTCGAGAGCATGACCCGCAGGAGCTCCTTGCCGCCCGCGACGCTCTTGGCCTGCGAGGGCACGATGAACGGCTCGCCGGCGGTCGAGTGCAGCGCGGTGGCCGGCATGGCCGGGCTCGCGGTGACCGAGAAGCTCGGGACGCCCTTCATCTGGAAGTCCGCCGCCGTCTGGTCCTTCATCTCGTTCTCGATCCAGGACCCCGACGGGTAGAGCAGCGCCTCCTGCTTGTTGCTCCACTGCGCCTGGGCCGCCGTGAACTGCGTGCCCGACCCGCCGGGCTTGAAGTACCCGGCGTCGATGATCTCCTTCATGATCGTGAAGGTGGCCTGGAGGGCGTCGTGCGACCAGCACTCGGGCTCGAGGTTCTCGAGCGCCAGCCGGACCTCGTCGCCGCCCTCCTTGATGGCCGACTCGATCGCGAGGGTCTGGTAGTAGGTCGCGGCCTCGGTGCCCCACAGGAAGAGGTACTTGCCCGCCTTCTGCGCCTCCGCGCCGAGCGCCTTGGCCTCCTCCCAGGTCGCGGGCGGGGTCCAGCCGTTCTGCTCGAACAGGCTGCCCGAGTACCAGACGCCGTAGACGGTGAGCACGTAGTTGAGGGCCGCGAACTTGTCCCCGTAGGTCCCGGGGGCGAGGACGCCCTCGTACAGGGTGTCGCGGATGGTCGTGCCCTCGACGTTGGGTGCGTCGATGATGTCCGTGAGGTCCTCGAGCTGGTCGAGGATCGTGTTGAACCCGATCGACTGGGCGCCGGAGTTGTCCACGAGGTCCGGCGGGTTGCCCCCGACGAACCGCGGCTGCAGCTCCGTGGCGATCTGCGTGGAGGGCGAGACCTTCACGGACGAGCCCTCGTGCAGGGCGGCGAGGACCGTCCCGGCGAACTCGACGTAGTCGACGCCGTAGCCGCCGTCGAAGATCACCGCGTCGACCGTGGTGTTCTCGGCCATGCCGAACGGGTTCTTCGCGTCCTTCTCGCCGCCGGGCGCGGCGCTGGCGGTCTCCTCGCCCCCTCCTCCGCCCGTGGCGCACGCCGCGAGCGGGAGGCCGAACGGGACGGCGGCGGCCGTGTACATCACGGCACGGAGCACCGACCGACGGGAGGGCGGGGGGTTGATGTTGGTCTGGTCAGTGGTGAAGTTGCTGGTCATCGTCGTTGATGCCCTTCGTGTCAGGGTGCGCCGCTGGACGCCCCGTCAACCGTGCTGCTCTGCCCGCTCGGGCCCTGCGCCGACCTCCTCGTCTCGCGCCGCGGTGAGCCGTTGCGGCGGGTTCCGCACCGCTCACGGAAATATCTCCCATCCACCACGGGGATGGAGTGGAAAATATTCACGCGCGGTCGCCACGTCAACAGCCGACACGACAGTGTGACCGGACTGGTATAGATCACCCGCTCGGGTGCGGGTGCCCCCTTACGAGGCCGGTGCCGCGAGCCGCACCGGCGCGGGCTCCACGAGGACCGCGAAGTTGACCGACCGGGCGATGAAGCACAGGGCGTGCGCGCGGTGGTGGAGCTGCGCCACCGCCTCGTCCGTCGCCTGCGGGCCCGCGTCGACGGTCACCCGGGGCCGGAGGGTGACGTCCGTGAACTGCCCCTCGCCCCGGGACTCCACCCGCATCGTGCCCGTCGTCTCGTCCACGTACTCGCGGACCACGAGGCCGTGCTCGGCGGCCAGGTGCAGGAACCAGAGCATGTGGCACTGCGCGAGGCTCGCGACGAACAGCTCCTCCGGGTTGTGCCGCGCCGGGTCGCCACGGAACGCCGGGTCGGCGCTACCGGGCAGCGGCGGCTTGCCCGCGACGAGGACCGTGTGGTCCCGGGAGTACGACGTGTAGGACGTCGTCCCCGGCCCGCCGCCGGGGTCGGAGGGACCGACCTCGGCGGCATCGGGCCAGGCGACGGTCACGGCGTAGTTGTGGTGCGCTCCCATGGCCACACGCTAGGACGTCAGGCGGCGCTGCGCTTACCGGGACGCTTCGACGCGGTCTTGCCCTTCGCCGCCGTCTTCGCAGCGCCCTTCGCCGAACCCTTCGCAGCGCCCTTCGCGGAGCTGTTCGCCGACCCCTTCGCCGAGCTCCGGGCGCGCGGAGCCGACGACGCCGACGTCGCGGCGGCGGACCGCGCCCGGGCGGCGGGAGCGGCGGTCGGGACGGCCGGGTGCTCCTGCAGGATGGGGGCGAGGAACTGACCGGTGTGGCTGGCGTCCACCCGTGCGACGTCCTCCGGCGTGCCCTCCGCCACGACCGTCCCGCCGCCGGAGCCACCCTCCGGCCCCATGTCGACGATCCAGTCCGCACTCTTGATGACGTCGAGGTTGTGCTCGATCACCAGGACGGTGTTGCCCTTGTCGACGAGCGACTGCAGCACGCCGAGCAGCTTGCGGATGTCCTCGAAGTGCAGGCCGGTGGTCGGCTCGTCCAGGACGTAGATGGTGCGGCCCGTCGAGCGCTTCTGCAGCTCGCTCGCGAGCTTGACCCGCTGCGCCTCACCTCCGGAGAGCGTCGGCGCCGGCTGCCCGAGGCGGACGTACCCGAGGCCCACCTCGACCAGGGTGGCGAGGTAGCGCGAGATCGCGGGGAACGCGGCGAAGAACTCCGCGGCCTCCTCGATCGGCATGTCGAGGACGTCGGCGACCGTCTTGCCCTTGAAGTGCACCTCGAGCGTCTCGCGGTTGTACCGCGCGCCGTGGCACACCTCGCACGGCACGTAGACGTCGGGCAGGAAGTTCATCTCGATCTTCAGCGTGCCGTCGCCCGCGCACGCCTCGCAGCGACCGCCCTTGACGTTGAAGGAGAACCGGCCCGGCCCGTAGCCGCGGACCTTCGCCTCCTCCGTCTCCGCGAAGATCTTGCGGATCCGGTCCCACACGCCGGTGTAGGTGGCCGGGTTGGAGCGCGGCGTGCGGCCGATCGGTCCCTGGTCGACGTGCACCACCTTGTCGAGCTGGTCGACGCCCGTGACCCGGGTGTGCCGGCCCGCCACCTGGCGCGCGCCGTTGAGCTCGTTCGCGAGCACCGTGTGCAGGATCGAGTTGACGAGCGTCGACTTGCCCGACCCCGAGACGCCGGTGACGGCCGTGAGCACCCCGAGCGGGAACGACACGTCGATCCCCCGCAGGTTGTTCTCCCGGGCGCCGACGACCGTGACCTGCCGGCCCGGGTCGGTCGCGCGGCGCTCCGCCGGGAGCGCGATGCTGCGCCGGCCCGCGAGGTAGGCGCCCGTCATCGATCCCTCGGCCTCCAGGAGGCCCTGGTAGTCGCCCGAGTGCACCACGCGACCGCCGTGCTCGCCCGCCCCCGGACCGACGTCGACGATCCAGTCGGCGGCGCGGATCGTGTCCTCGTCGTGCTCGACGACGATCAGCGTGTTGCCGAGGTCCCGCAGGCGGGTCAGCGTCTCGATGAGCCGGCGGTTGTCGCGCTGGTGCAGGCCGATGGACGGCTCGTCCAGCACGTACAGCACGCCGACGAGGCCGGAGCCGATCTGCGTCGCGAGCCGGATGCGCTGGGCCTCGCCGCCCGACAGGGTGCCCGCCGGGCGCTCGAGCGACAGGTAGTGCAGGCCGACGTCGACGAGGAAGCCGAGCCTGGCGTGGATCTCCTTGAGCACCTCGGCCGCGATCGCGCGCTCGCGCTCGCCCAGCTCGAGCCCGTCGAGGAAGTGCTTGGCCTGGTCGATCGGCAGCCGGCACACGTCCCAGATCGACTTGCCGCCCACCGTGACGGCGAGGACCTCGGGCTTGAGCCGCGCCCCCGAGCACACCGGGCACGGGACCTCACGCATGTAGGCCTCGTACTTCTCCTTCGACCAGTCCGACTCGGTCTCCCGGTGCCGCCGCTCCAGGAAGGTCACCGCTCCCTCGAAGCCCGTGGAGTACTGCCGTTCCCGGCCCCACCGGTTCTTGTACCGCACGTGCACCTGGTGGTTGCGGCCGAACAGGATCGCGTCGCGGGCGCGCTGCGGCAGGGCACGCCACGGCACGTCCATGGAGAAGCTCATCTCCTCGGCCAGCGCGGTCAGCACCCGCTCGAAGTACTCGGACGACGTCTGCGCCCACGGCACCACGGCGCCGTCGCGCAGCGTCTTCTCCTCGTCCGGCACGACGAGATCGGGGTCGACCTCGAGGCGGAAGCCGATGCCGGTGCACTCCGGGCACGCCCCGTACGGCGCGTTGAAGGAGAAGGTGCGCGGCTCGATCTCGTCGAGCGCGAGCGGGTGGTCGTTGGGGCACGCCCGCTTCTCCGAGAACTTGCGCACCCGGTCGAGGTCGTCGAGGTCGGCATCGACGAGCTCGACCATGACGAGGCCGCCCGCGAGTCGCAGGGCGGTCTCCACCGAGTCGGTGAGGCGGCGCTGGACGCCGTCGCGCGAGACGAGCCGGTCGACGACGACCTCGATGTCGTGCTTGAGCTTCTTCTCGAGCGTGGGCGGGCTCGTCAGCTGCACCACCTCGCCGTCGACCCGCGCGCGGGCGAAGCCCTGCGTCTGCAGCTCGGCGAACAGGTCGGCGTACTCGCCCTTGCGCCCCCGCACCACGGGGGCGAGGACCTGGTAGCGCGTGCCCTCCGGCAGCTCGAGGAGCTTGTCGACGATCTGCTGCGGCGTCTGCGAGCGCACCGGCTCCCCGCACACGGGGCAGTGCTGCGTCCCCGCGCGGGCGAAGAGCAGGCGCAGGTAGTCGTAGACCTCGGTGATGGTGCCGACCGTCGACCGCGGGTTGCGGTTGGTCGACTTCTGGTCGATCGACACCGCGGGCGACAGGCCCTCGATGAAGTCGACGTCGGGCTTGTCCATCTGGCCGAGGAACTGGCGCGCGTACGCGGAGAGCGACTCCACGTAGCGTCGCTGCCCCTCGGCGAAGATCGTGTCGAACGCCAGGGAGGACTTTCCCGAGCCGGACAGGCCGGTGAAGACGATCAGCTCGTCGCGCGGGAGGTCGAGCTCGATGTTGCGCAGATTGTGCTCGCGGGCGCCGGAGATGACGAGGCGGTTGCTCACCCCGGCATCCTACGTCGGGGCGCCGACATTCGTACAGGCGTTCTATGCCCTTTCGAGGCGATTCCGAGTGCCTGACCGGTCACACCCGAGCCGCTGGACGCCCACCGCCCTCCACCGCCCGGGGTGCTTGGATACGGCCATGTCCGTCTACGCCGTCACGTACGTCTACGTCACCGACCCCGACCGCCTCGCGGAGGTCCGGCCCGAGCACCGCGAGTTCCTCCGCGGCCTGCACGAGAGCGGCGCGCTGCGCGTGTCCGGCCCGTTGCCCGCCACGCCCGACGGCGAGCCCGGCGGCGCGCTCCTGGTCGTCGAGGCGGACGACGCGACCGGGGCGCTCGAGCTCCTCGCGGCCGACCCCATGCGTCGCGAGGGCCTGGTCGCGCACCGCGCCGCGCGCGAGTTCGTCCCCGTGATCGGCAGCTTCGCCGCCTGACGTCCGCTGAGTCCTGACGACGCGGGCGGGCCCCGGACGGTGCGCCGTCC
>NZ_JBHVBO010000112.1:0-14184 GCF_042668085.1 Isoptericola sp. NPDC057391
GCTCACGGACGTCTCGGCCCTGCAGTGGCACGACCGGCTCGTCCGGCGACGCTGACCCGCGGGTGCGGCACCGTCAGGACTGCTCGGCCATCCACGCGTCGCTGGCGCGCTGGACGTCCGCGGGCGTGACGTCGTCCGCCACCTGGGCGAAGAACCAGCGGTGCCCGGCCGGGCAGCGCACGGCCGCCTGCCGGAAGCCCGGGAACCAGTCGCCGGGCTCCTGCGTGCTCGTCGCGCCCGCGGCGACCGCGCGGGCGTGGGCGCCGTCGGCGTCGTCCACGTAGAGGGTGAACGAGCCGGTGGTCGCGCCGTCCTGCTCCGGCGCCACGGCGCCCTCGGCCGGGAACGCGGCGGCCACGGTGAAGGTCGAGCTGCCCTGGGCGGTCGAGATCCGCAGGTCGGAGTGGATGATCGCGTCGCCCGCGGTGATCGTGTCGATCACCTCGGCGCCGAGGCCGGCGACGTAGAAGTCGATGGCGGCGCGCGGGTCGGCGACCGTGAGGTTCGGGTGCAGCGGTGACAGGTCCATGGCTCTCCCTCCAGCGTGCGTCCGGGCGGTCCCGGCGTTCGCTCCCCATGCTGGTGTCGGCGGGTGGGGGCAGTCTTGGAGGAATGCGACAGGTGTTCGAACCAGGTGCGGGCGGGGCCCGCTCGCGGGGCCCGACGGCGACCACCCGAGGGCTGGTGGACCCGGCGGCGGCGCGCGGCGGGTTCGAGCTCGTGCGCCTGGACCCGGCGCCCGACCTCGCGGACCTCGTGGAGCGCCACTGGGTGGTCCGCTGGGACCTGCCGGCCGGCGCGGAGTTCACCCAGGTGGTGATCCCGCACCCGAGCGCGAACGTGGTGGCCGAGGCCGACGGGTTCGCCGTGCACGGGATCCCCGGCGGGTTGTTCTCGCGGACGCTGCGGGGTTCGGGCGCGGTGCTCGGCACCAAGCTGCGGCCCGGGGCGCTGCGCGTGCTGGTCGGAGGGCCCGGCGCCCTGCGCCCCGGGCTCGTGGTGCCCGCGGCGGCCGCGCTGCCCGGCGTGCGTGGACCGTCGGCGTCCGACGTCGAGGAGGCCGGTCGCCGGGCGGTGGCCGCCGCGCGCGCCGGGGACGACGCGGCGGCGGTCGCGGCCGTCACCCCGGTGCTGCGGGCCGCGGCCGCCGCACGGCGCACGCCCCGGTCCGCCGTGGCCCTCGACCGCGTCGCCCGGGTCCTCGGCGCGGTGGTGGCGGGGGAGCTGGGGCCGGACGCGGGGGTCGCGGACCTCGCCGCGCTGGTCGGGACGACGCCGCGCTCGCTGCAACGGCTCTTCGCCGACTGGGTCGGCGTCAGCCCCAAGTGGGTGCTGCAACGCCACCGCGTGCACCTCGCCGCCGACCTGCTCGCGGCGGACCCCGCGATGCCGCTCGCCGACCTCGCCGCCGCCGTCGGCTACTACGACCAGGCGCACCTCGGCGTCGACTTCGCGCGCGCCCTCGGCACCACGCCCGCCGTCTACGCGCGGCGGTGCGCCGCGTCCCGGGCGGCGGCCGACCTGGTCACGTCGGGGCGCGCATAGACCACACATAGACTGAGCGCCGTGGCGGGACTGATCAAGCGCGAGGACGTCGAGGCGGTACGGGAGCGCGCACGGATCGAGGAGATCGTCTCCGCCCACGTCACCCTCAAGCCCGCCGGCGTCGGCTCGCTCAAGGGCCTATGCCCCTTCCACGACGAGCGCACGCCGTCGTTCCACGTGCGCCCCGGCGTCGGGCGCTGGCACTGCTTCGGCTGCGGCGAGGGCGGCGACGTCATCTCGTTCGTGCAGAAGATCGACGGGATGGGCTTCACCGACGCCGTCGAGTACCTGGCCGACCGCGCGGGCGTGCAGCTGCGCTACGAGGACTCCCGCACGGGCGCCGCCGCCGACCGCGGCCCGCGCGAGGAGCCCGGCCGGCGGCAGCGCCTGATCGAGGCGCACAAGGTGGCCGCCGAGTTCTACTCCGAGCAGCTCTTCGGCCCGGGGGCGCAGGCCGGCCGGGCGTTCCTCGCGGAGCGCAGCTTCGACCGCGCCGACGCCGAGCGCTTCGGCGTGGGCTACGCCCCGACGGGCTGGGACGCGCTGCTGCGCCACCTGCAGGGCCGCGGCTTCACGCAGGCGGAGCTCGTCGCGTCCGGGCTGGTCAGCCAGGGGCAGCGCGGCATCTACGACCGGTTCCGCGGTCGCCTCGTGTGGCCGATCCGCGACGTCACGGGCGCGGTGATCGGCTTCGGCGCCCGCCGCCTGTACGACGACGACCAGGGCCCCAAGTACCTCAACACCCCCGAGACGTCGCTCTACAAGAAGTCCCAGGTGCTGTACGGGATCGACCTGGCCAAGAAGTCCATCGCGCAGGGCAAGCGGGTCGTGATCGTCGAGGGGTACACCGACGTCATGGCCGCCCACCTGTCCGGGGTGGACTCGGCGGTGGCGACCTGCGGCACCGCGTTCGGCGGCGACCACGCCAAGGTGGTGCGCCGCCTGCTCGGCGACACCACGGCGGGCGGTGGCCTGCAGCTCGCGTCGGGGGCGTCCCTGGGCGGCGAGGTGATCTTCACGTTCGACGGCGATGCCGCCGGGCAGAAGGCCGCCGTGCGCGCGTTCGGCGAGGACCAGCGGTTCCATGCCCAGACGTTCGTCGCCGTCGAGCCCGGCGGCATGGACCCGTGCGAGCTGCGCATGGCCCGCGGCCCCGAGGCGGTGCGGGCGCTGGTCGACGGGCGCCAGCCGCTGTTCGAGTTCGTCATCCGCACCACCCTCGACACGTTCGACCTCGACACGGTCGAGGGGCGCGTCGGGGCGCTGCGGGCCGCCGCACCGCTGGTCGCGGGGATCCGGGACCGGTCGATGCAGCTGGGCTACTCCCGCTCGCTCGCGCGCTGGATCGGCATCGACACGGAGGACGTCCGCCGCGAGGTCGCGCGCGCCGCGTCGACGCCGTCGCGCGGCGCTCGCCACGACCAGCGTCATGACCAGCGTCACGACCAGCGCCGCGACGGGCACCACGGGCCCGAGGCCGCCCCGGCGACGCCCGTCCTCGCCGCGCCCGACCCGCGCGACCCCGTCGCCCGGCTGGAGCGCCAGGCGCTGATCGTCGTCCTGCAGTACCCGCAGCACGTGCCGGCGTCGTTCGACGAGCTCGGCGAGGACGCGTTCGGCGTCCCCGCCTGGCGCGCGGTGCACGACGCCGTGCGCGCCGCGGGCGGCGTCGCGGCCGGCCGCGAGGTGGGCGGTGGCCGGTGGGTGGAGACCGTGACCGAGCAGGCGCCCGAGACGGTCGCGCCGCTGGTCACCGAGCTCGCGGTCGCGCCCGTGCCGGAGGACCGCGAGTCGGTCATCGGGGCGTACGTGGCCGACGTCGTGCGCGCCCTCGTGGACCTCGGCCTCACGCGCCGGATCGCGGACGCGAAGAGCCGCCTGCAGCGCCTCGACCAGGAGAAGGACCCCGAGGCCTACCAGCAGGCGTTCACCGACCTGCTCGCCATCGAGCAGCAGCGGCGTACGCTGCGGGAGCGCGCCGGCTCCTGACGCCGCTCCGGCCCGTCACAGGGTCCGCGTGAGGAACAGCGAGTCGCCGTGGACGGGGTCCGGCTCCACGCGGCCGGACTCCGCGAAGCCGACCTTGGCCAGCACCCGCAGGGACGCGACGTTCCAGTCGCGGACGGTCGACCACAGGCGCCGGTGACCCGACTCCCGCGCCCAGCCGACGACGGCCTCCGCGGCCTCCGTCGCGTACCCGACGCCCCAGGCGCGCCGGAGCAGCTCGTAGGCCACCTCCGGCTCGTGGGGCCCGACGGCGCCGTCGATCAGCCCGCAGTACCCGATCACGTCGCCCTCGCCTCGACGCTCCACGGCCAGCAGGCCGAGTCCTGGCGCGCGGGAGCCGTCGCGGATCCAGCCCTCGATCTCTTCGAGCGTGGGGTGGCCGTCGTCGTCGAGGCGGCGGTGCGGCGGGACGCGGGGGTCGCGCTCGGCCCACAGCTCGCGCTGGACGACGGCCTCCCGGACGCGCCAGGGCCGCAGCAGCAGCCGCTCGGTCTCGAGCACGGTCTCCGGCCCCTGCGCCGACAGGACTCCCATCCGCCGACCCTAGCGGCCGGCGGACGGGAGCCGCGGTGTCAGGTCAGGTCACCGTGTCAGGTCACCGTGCAGGTCGGCCCACCGCAGGCCGGCTCACCGCAGGTGCCGGACGAAGAAGCGCCCGGCGTCGTCGCCCGCGAACGCCGGGACGCCCGTGTGGCCGCCCAGGTTGGCCTGCAGCGTCTTCTCCGTCGAGCCGAGGGCGTCGAAGAGGTCGAGGGCGGCCTGGCGGTCGTTGCCCTCGTCGTCCCACTGCAGCAGCACGTGCACGGGGATCGTGACCCGTCGGGCCTCCTTGAACGTGGCCCGGGGCACGTAGCTCCCGGCGAACAGGCCGGCGGCCACGATGCGCGGCTCGACCAGCGCCAGCCGGACGCCGAGGGCGATGAGCCCGCCCGAGTACCCGACGGGCCCGGCGATACCGGGCAGGGCGAGCAGCGCGTCGAGAGCCGCCTGCCACTCCGGGGCCGCCTGGTCGACCAGCGGGAGGACCAGCCGGTCGACGAGGTCGTCGGGGACCGGCTCGCCGGCGGCGAGTGTCGTCCGCAGGTCCGCTCGTGCCTGGTCGGCGCCGGGGAGCGGGGGCCGGTCGCCGTTGCCGGGGCCCTCGAGGGCGACCGTCGCGATGCCGGCGGAGGCGGCGTGCCGGGCACGACCCACCAGCCGGGGGTACATCCGGTCCATGCCGAGGCCGCCGGGCTGGCCGAGCAGGATCAGGGGAGCGGGGGCCGACGGCGTGGCGGACGGCGGCGTCCAGAGGATGCCGGGGACGTCGTTGAGGGTGAAGCGGCGCTCGAGGACACCGTCGTCGAGCGGCTGCTCGGTGGTGAAGGTCAGGGTGGTGCTCGGCGTCGAGCTCGGTGTGGCGTGCATGGTCGTGCCTTTCGGGAGTGCTGAGCGAACGGCGCTCCCGGGCGACCTATCGCCCGACCATGACTCCGCGGAGGAGCACCTGTGTCGATCCGTTCACGGGTACCACCTCCTTGCTCTGTCTCGCACGGCCTCAGGCAGGCTAGCAGCGGGCGCCGCGTCGCCTCCAGCGGTTTCCGGTCACGGGTCCGGCCGGTCGTCCGGCGCCAGGCTGCCGTGCACCATGGCGCGCGCGAGCCGGCGGGTGGTGGCGGCGTCGACGGGCACGGCGCCCGTGACGAGGGTGAGCAGCGCCCCGCCGTACAGCAGGACCAGCGTGGGCACCGCCGCCGGGTCGACGTCGAGGCCGGTGTCGGCGTGCATCGCGGCGGTGAGGTCGGACGCCTGGGTCGCCAGCCCGGCCAGGGCCGCGGCGAGCGCGGGCCGGCGGCGGGCCTCGAGCTGGAGCTCGGCGATCGCGAGGTAGCGGTCGCGGTGACGGGTCGCGGCGTCGAGCAGGGAGGTGGCGAGGAGGTCGGTCATCCGCTCGAGGGTCCCGGCCCGGGAGCCGGGGGAGTCCCGACCGTCGAGCGGGCCGGTGCCCGGCGGCCGGGCCGCGACCGACGCCTCCGTCGCGGCACGGGCGTCGGCGAGGTGCAGCTCCACGACGCGCTGCGCCGTGGCGACCAGCAGCTCCTCGCGGCCCCGGAAGTAGTTCGCGGCGGTGCCGGCGGGGAGCCCGGCGGCGCGCTCGACCGAGCGGTGGCTGAGGCCGTGCACCCCGGCGTCGACGAGCAGCGCGATGGCGGCGTCGGTCAGGGCGCGGCGTCGCTCGGGGTTGGTCCGGGGCACGGGCGTCAGTATGGCAAGATCGATACCACCACGCACGTAGTGGTATCGATCGAGGCTGGAGGACGGCATGGCAGGGACGGCGGTCGTGGTCGGCGGCGGCATCGGCGGGCTGGCGTCCGCCGTCGCGCTGGCGGAGGCGGGCTGGGGCACGACCGTGCTCGAGCGGGCGGGCGAGCTGGGCGAGGTGGGCGCCGGGGTGGCGCTCACGCCCAACGCGGTCGCCGCGCTGGGCGGCCTCGGGTTCGACGACGACGCCGTCGCGGGCCTCGGGCCGCGCACCTGGGCCACAGGCACGTGGGACTGGCACGGTCGGCCGATCCTGCGCCTGCCCGGCGACCCCGGCCTGCGCGCGGCCACCGCCCTGCGCGGCGTGCACCGCGCCCGTCTGCACGGCGCCCTCCTGGACCGGGCCCGCGCGCTCGGCGTCGAGGTCGTCACGGACGCCCGCGTCACGACCGTCGCCGGGGGCGCCCCGGACGGGGAGCGCGCCGTGGTGCACCACACGGACGGTGCCGAGACGGCGCAGGCACGGGACGCCGACCTGGTCGTCGGCGCCGACGGCGTGCGCAGCGCCGTGCGCGCCGCCCTGTTCCCCGCGCGACGGCCCGTGTACTCGGGGTACTCGAGCTGGCGCGCGGTCGTGCCGGGGCTGTCGGCAGGGCCTGGCCTGCTGCAGTACTGGGGGCCGCACGCCGAGTTCGGCACGATGCCGGTCTCGGGCGGCGCGACCTACTGGTACGGGTACGTGCGGATGCCCGAGGGCACGCGCCTGGACGACGAGCTCGGCGCAGCCGACGACCGGTTCCGGGGCTGGGCCGAGGAGGTGCGGCGGGTGATCTCCGCGACGCCGTCCGAGGCCGTCGTCCGGCACGACGTGCTGCACCTTCCCGGCGGCCTGCCGCGCTACGCGCGGGGCCGCGTCGTCATGGTCGGCGACGCGGCGCACGCCACGCTCCCGACGATGGGGCAGGGCGCCGCCACCGCCCTCGAGGACGGCGTGTGCGTGGGCCGGATCGTGGCCGCCGGCGTCGCGGCGGGGCAGCCGCTCGGCGCGGCGCTCGCGGCGTACGACGCCGCCCGCCGGCCCCGGTGCCGGGCGCTCGCTCGGGCGTCGGTGAGCAGCGGCCGGTTCGGCTCCCACCTGGGCCCGCGCTGGCAGGGGCTGCGCAACGCGGTGATGCGGCGCGTGCCCAGCTCTGCCGTCACGCGCGGCGCCCGCGCCGTCATGGGCTGGACGCCGCCCGCCCTGCCGTGACGAGCCGGTGCCGGCCGGTGACCGGTCAGGCGGCCGCCTCGGCGCGGGCCCGGCGCTCGCGGGCCTCCTGCAGGTCGGCGGGCATGAGCGCGGCGAGCACGACCAGCACCGCGGCCACACCGACCAGCAGCACGAACACGAGATGGATCGCCGCCATGAGCCCCGGGCCGACCGGGGTGCCGTCCGGGCCGAGGGTGGTGCGCGCGTTGACGATCGCGCCGCAGACGGCGACGCCCACGGCCGAGCCGAGGGAGCGGGCGAACATGTTGGTACCGGTCACCGCGCCGCGCTCCGTGAACGACGCCTGCGACTGCGCGGCGATCAGCGTCGGCACGGCCGTCAGGCCCATGCCCGTGCCGATGACGAAGCACGCGCCCGCGACGGCGAGCACCGACGTCCCGGAGGCGAGCAGCAGCGTGAGCGCCGTGCCGACCACGACGAGCGAGGTGCCGATCACGGCCGTGTACCGGAAGCCGATCCGCAGGTAGAAGCGGCCGGCGTTGGACGCCGACAGCGGCCAGCCCACGGTCATCGCCGCCAGCGCGAAGCCGGCCACGAGCGGCCCCGTGCCCAGCACGCCCTGGGCGTAGATCGGCACGTAGGTGGACAGGGCGAGCACGACGACGCCGACGAGCAGCGAGACCGTGGTCGACACCCCGACCACCCGGCGGCGCAGGATGGCGAGGTCCACGATCGGGTGCCGCGTGCGGCGGGCCTGCACGACGAACGCGACGAGCAGCAGCAGCGCGACGGAGAAGACGACGAGTGACGGCAGCGAGCCCCAGGCCCACCGCGTGCCGCCCTCGAGCAGCCCGAGCAGCAGCATGGTGCTGCCGCCCGCGAGCAGCGCGGCGCCGAGGTAGTCGATCGGCTCCCGCTCTCCGGTGCGCGGGGCCTCGCGGTAACGGCGTGCCAGCATCCAGGCGGCGAGCGCGCACAGCGGGATGTTCACCCAGAAGATCCAGCGCCAGCTGGTGAACTGGGAGAACACGCCGCCGAGCGTGGGACCGACGACGGCGGAGATCGCCCACACGGACGCGAGGTAGCCCTGCGTCTTGGCCCGCTCCTCGAGGGTGTAGATGTCCGCGGCGATCGTCATCGAGACCGGCATGACGGCACCCGCGCCGAGGCCCTGCAGCGCGCGGCCCGCGATGAGCACGCCCATCGTCGGCGCGGCCCCCGCGAGCACGGACCCGACGAAGAACAGCCCGACGCCGGCCAGCATCAGCCGCTTGCGGCCCAGCACGTCCGCGAGGCGCCCGAACACCGGGGTGCTCACGGCCTGCGCGAGCAGGTACACGGAGAACAGCCAGGGCAGCTGGTCGAAGCCGCCGAGCTCGCGCGCGATGGTCGCCGAGGCGGTGGCGATGATCGTGGCGTCGAGCGCGACGAGCGCCGTCGAGAGCATCAGGGACAGCAGGATGGGGCCGCGCTCGGAGCGCAGGCCGACAGAGGCATGACCGGTCGTGGGCACGTGAGGCACAAGCCCGTCGCCCGGGGCGGGTATTCCCGCGCGGCGAGGGAGGGCGCCGCGATACGCGACACTGGACCCAGCTCCCACCACACCGAAGGACCCGCCGTGACCACGACCTCGCCCGTCAGCCCCGCACCGCTCTACCTCGACTGCGACACCGGGGTCGACGACTCGCTCGCCCTCGCCTACCTGCTCGCCTCCCCGGAGATCGACCTGGTCGGGGTGGGGAGCGTCCATGGGAACGTCGACGCCCCGCAGGCCGCGGCGAACACTCTGGACCTCCTGGCGCTCGGGGGCGCCGCCGGCGTGCCGGTCGCCGTCGGCGCGCACGACCCGCTGCGGGGGGTCTACAGAGGCGGGGCGCCGGGCGTCCACGGACGCAACGGTGTCGGGGACGTGGTGCTCCCCGCGTCCGGCGACGCTCCGGTTGCCGAGTCCGCGGTGGAGCTGCTCCTGCGGCTGTCGCACGAGCACGCCGGGCGGTTGCGCGTCGTCGCCGTCGGCCCGCTCACCAATCTCGCCCTCGCGCTGCGGGCGGACCCCACGCTTCCCGAGCGGGTCCTCGACGTCACGGTGATGGGCGGTGCGGCCCTGCACCCGGGCAACGTGTCGCCGGTCGCCGAGGCGAACGTCGCGTGCGACCCCGAGGCGGCCGCGGAGGCGCTCGCCGCGGACTGGGACGTCACCCTCGTGCCCCTCGACGTCACGATGGCGAACCTGTTCGAGGAGTCGGACCGCAAGGAGCTGCTCGAGGCGGGCACCGCGCTGGCCCCGCGGCTCGGCGAGGTGCTGGACCTGTACTTCGGCTTCCACGTGGCCACGTTCGGCCGGCGCTGCTCGGCGCTGCACGACCCCCTGGCCGCGGCCATCGCGGTGGGCGGCGTGATGCCGACCGTGGCGCCGCGCGTGCCCGTCGTCGTCGACGCCACCGACGGCCCGGGCCGCGGCCAGACGGTCTGCGACCTGCGCGGCCGGTACGCCGGGTACCCCGACGTGCTCGGCGCGCGCACCCGGGTCGTCCTCGCCACGGACGACCCGCTCGCACCGCACCTCCTCGAGCGCCTGCTCACGCTCTGACCCGCCGCCCGACCGCTGCGGGCCGGCGAGTGCCCGGAGCGACCATGCCCGGGACAGGGCGCCGTCCTGTGGCGCGGGTGACCTGAGGTACGGTCGGCCGCATGGACCTGGACCCTGTGCGTGAGCTGCTCGAGCTGGAACGTGCGCGGGAGGCTCGGCGGCGTCGGCGCAACCGGACGCTCGCCTGGGCGCTACCGGGCGTGCTGGTCGTCGGGCTGGCCTGGTGGGGCGTCGCCGCGAAGCATGGCGAGGACCACCGGCAGCGGTGAGAGAGCGGCAGACGCACGCCGTGCAGTGCGGTCTCGAACCGCCGGACAGCGAGGACCCGGCACGCCGGACGTGCGCACGGGCGTCAGTCTGAGCTCGCTGGCAGACGACGACGCCCCGCAGCTGCACAAGGCGGCTGCGGGGCGTCGTGTCGGTCGGCTCCCGCGGTTGGACTTGAACCAACGACCGTCCGATTAACAGTCGGATGCTCTGCCAGCTGAGCTACGCGGGATCGCGTGGTCGTCCGGCCGGCGGCCTTCGAACCGGGAAGAACAATACCAGGCTCACACGGGTAGTCCGGACGCCCCCCGGACCCTGGACTCCGTGGCGTCCACCACTCGGGCGACGCGCGGGTCGTCGAGGTCGACACCCTGCCCGGCGATCGCCTGCGAGAACAGCCGGCCGTCCGCGGTCCGCCGGACGGCGACCTTCACGTCGCCGCCGGGCACCGCGACCGTCTCGGCCAGGACCACGGACCACTGGACCCGCTCGCGCAGCGCCTGGGGGAACGACGTGCGCTCGGCGTCCAGGAGCCGCAGCACCGTGTCCGGGGCGGCGTCCACCCACTCGATCGCCAGCTCGGAGCGCTCGGGGTCGAACACGCCACGGTCGACGTCGCACCACGGGCGCCGCGTCACGACGTCTCCCGCGGCGGGCCCGACGACGACCAGGTCCGCCGTCGTCGCCACGGCCCAGCGGTCGTCGGCGAGCTGCGCGGACGCGAGCAGCCGCTCCCCGCGTGCCAGAGGGAGGGCGCGTCGGAGGTCGTCGGGCAGGGGGGAGCGGCGGAACCACATGGCGCCACCGTAGCGACCGCGCGCGGGGCGTGGGGCCCGGCCGGCCGGGAACCCCGGCGGGTCAGCCCGCGGCGCCCTGCCCGTCGTCCTGCACCGGCCGGGACGGGTCCTGCGCGGCCTGCTCGCGCTCACGCTTGAGGCGCGCCTGCTCCATGAGCCAGCGCATCTCGGGGTCGTCGTCGGGGTCCGCGGACGGGGCGTCGGTCTCCCACGTGCGACGGCGGCCCGGGTACCGCGCTGCCGGCACCGGGCCGGCGGGGTAGCCGGTCCGCGGCGCCGGACGCCGGTTCGCCCGGGCGCGCCGGCTCACGACGATCCACGCGATCGACCCCGCGAACGGGAGCAGCAGGATGATGAGGATCCAGAAGCCCTTCTGGATGCCGCCGCCGTCCTCCTCGTCGGACTGGACGACGTCCACGAGGGCGTAGACGACGAGCGCGAGGTAGGCCAGCATCGGCAGCACGCGGAGCATGGCCCCGGAGCGTAGCCGGTCCGCCCGTCCGGTCGTACCCCCTGCGACCTGGTGAGACGTGGCGCGAGAGGCGCCGTCGGTGCCCCGTGCAGGACTTGAACCCGCGACCGAGAGATTATGAGTCTCCTGCTCTGACCAGCTGAGCTAACGGGGCGCGCGGCGAGCATACCGGCGCCCGGGCGTCGAGCGTGCGGCACCCCGCCCACCGCGGTGTCATGGGGGAGTGACCATCACCGTCAAGCGCGTGTACGACGACCCCGGCCCGGACGACGGGGCGCGGGTGCTCGTGGACCGGCTCTGGCCGCGGGGGATCTCCAAGGACCACGCCCGCCTCGACCGCTGGTGCAAGGAGGTGGCTCCGTCGACGGACCTGCGGACGTGGTTCCACCACGACCCGGACCGGTTCGAGGAGTTCGAGCGCCGCTACCGCGCCGAGCTCGCGGACAACCCGGAGGTTCCCGAGCTGGCGGGGCTCGGCGCGGGGGACCGGCGTCTGACGCTGCTCTACTCGGCCCGCGACACGGAGCACAACCAGGCGCTGGTGCTGCGCGACGTGCTGGAGTCCTACCTGGAGGACGCGGCGTCCGGCTCGGGGACCTGAGCCGGACGGGCCCCCCGAGCGCGGTGGCCGAGCGCGCGACCGGCACGCTCGAGGTCGCGCGCGACGGCGCGGCGCAGCCACGGCCCGAGGGGGCGCTCGACGAACCGGTGGACGAGGTAGGCGACCCCGAGCATGACGACGGTGACGATCGCGAACGTCGCTCCGGCGGGCAGGTGCGGGCTGGTCTTGCCGATCATCCACTGCCCCCAGGACGAGTGCAGCAGGTACAGCGGGTAGGTCAGCGCGCCCACGACGGTGAGCCACCGCCACGACAGCCGGTCGAGGCGGGTGAGCGCGACCGCGGCGACGAGCGCGAAGCAGGCGACGATCGCGACCCAGTACGTCTGCGGCCCGACGGTGACGTCGGTGCTCGTGGCGATCCGCAGCGACTGGCTGCGGCCGGACATCACGCCCGCGAGGGCGACGTTGAGGCCCAGGACGCACCACAGCACCGGCGACCGGCGTTCCTTCGTGAGCAGGAAGAGCACCATGCCGCCGGCGAACAGGGGGGCGTCGGTGCCGACCAGCACCGTGGCCCCCAGCGTGCTGCCCGACTGGACCGCGACGGCGGCGGCGACGGGCCACACCGCCGCGAACGCGACGAGGCGGTTGCGCGTCATCCCGAACGCGAGGAGCACCCCGACGAGCACGTAGAAGCGCAGCTCGGCCCACAGCGTCCAGTACACGGACTCGATGTCCTGGACGCCGAACGCCCGCTGGACCATCGTGAGGTTGGCCGCCGTCTCGGGGATACCGACGTCCTTGTGCCCGGGCGCGACGACCACGAGCAGCAGCACGACGGCCGCCACGGAGAGCCAGTAGGCGGGGAAGAGGCGACCGACGCGGGACGCGGTGAAGGACCGCACGTCCCGTCCCCAGGCCGACATGAGGATGACGAAGCCGCTGATCACGAAGAACAGCTGGACCCCGAACGACCCGAACACCGCCACCGGCTGGAGGTTCGGGAACGACTCGTCCGTGCGGGCGCCCCAGGCGGAGTGGTTCACGGCCACGTAGTGGTACGCGAGGACCGCCATCGCGGCCAGGAAGCGCAGCCCGTCGAGGGCGGCCAGGCGGGGACGGCCTGCGGCCGGTGCCTCGGCGCGGCCCGGGTCGAGGGCAGGCGTCGTGGTTGACTCGGTCATCGGTCGTAGCATCGCTCGGCACGTTATCAAACCGTGATAATCGGCGCCTCGACCGGTTCACGACGTGGGAGAATGCGGGCCATGGCGATGCGAGAGATCCGGGTGCTGCCCGACCCCGTGCTGCGCACACCCTGCGACGAGATCACCACCGTGGACGACCGTGTCCGCTCCCTCGTGGAGGACCTCGTCGAGACCGTCGACGCCGACGGCCGGGCCGGCCTGGCGGCCAACCAGATCGGCGTGAGCCTGCGGGCGTTCTCCTGGAACGTCGACGACGAGATCGGCTACGTGCTCAACCCGCGGATCGTGGACCTCTCGGAGGAGACCCAGGACGGCGACGAGGGCTGCCTGTCGGTGCCGGGGCTCTGGTACCCGACCACGCGCGCGTGGTACGCCCGCGTGGTGGGCACGGACCTCGACGGCAACGAGCTCGTGGTCGAGGGCACCGGCCTCATGGCGCGCTGCCTCCAGCACGAGTGCGACCACCTGGACGGCAAGCTCTACCTGGACCGCCTCGAGCGCACCGCGCGCAAGAAGGCCATGCGGGAGCTGCGCGAACGCCTCTGAGTTCCTCAAGGGGTGCTCAAGAGGAAGCATCAAGTCTGCGTTTCCTCTCGCACCTCGGCCCGCCATCGGGCAGGATGTGTCAAGACGACACACCGTCGGAGCTCGCCGACCAGCAGGCCTACCGGTTCGAGGACGTAGGGGAAGACGGACCTCGGAACCAGGGAGGACAACATGGCTGGTGCGATCACCCGCGGTGTGCTGTTCGTGCACTCGGCACCCCGTGCGCTCTGCCCTCACCTCGAGTGGGCGGCGGGCAACGTGCTCGGGGGACGCGTGTCGCTGGACTGGACTGCCCAGCCGGCGGGGCGCGGACTTTATCGTGCCGAGTACTCGTGGCAGGGCGCCCAGGGGACGGGTGCCCGGTTGGCCTCTGCCCTGCGGGGCTGGGACCACCTGCGCTACGAGGTGACGGAGGAGGCGAGCCACGGCGCCGACGGCGCGCGGTGGTCGCACACCCCTGACCTCGGCATCTTCCACGCCATGACGGACGTGCACGGCAACGTCGTCGTCCCGGAGGACCGCGTCCGGGCCGCGATGGAGTCCGCGCACGACGGCCGTGGCGTGCGCGAGGCGCTCGACCTCGCCCTCGGCACCGCCTGGGACGACGAGCTCGAGCCGTTCCGCTACGCCGGCGCCGGCGCCCCGGTGCGCTGGCTGCACCGCGTGGGCTGAGCCCGCGGAGCACGGCGCCGCACGACGGGCCGTGAACGACGACGCCCCGCCACCTCCTGCGAGGTGGCGG
>NZ_JBHVBO010000113.1:0-14157 GCF_042668085.1 Isoptericola sp. NPDC057391
GCTGTGGGTGGGATGGTGGCCCAGTCTCCGCGTCAGGACGGGCCACGATCCCACCCACAGCGAGACGTCAGGGCTGGACGCCGTCCGCGGTGACGGTCGCGCCGTCGGGCACGGTGGCGGGCTCGCCGGCGTCGGACAGCGCCGCGTCGCCCTCTGCCCGCACCCGGGCGCCGAAGGTCCAGTCCCCCTCGACGGTGAGCGACGACGCCGAGCGCAGGGACGGGGCGCCCGCGGCGAACCGCTCGTCGAAGGCGGCGATCTGCTTGTAGGTCTTCGAGAGCTTCACGAGCGGCGCGTCGACCTGGGCCACCAGCCGGTAGTCGTCCGTGAGCTCGTAGACGTCGGAGCGCATGAGCAGCAGGTCGTTCGTCGTCTTGACCGGCAGGAAGCGCTCGCGCCCCACCTCGATCGCCGTCGCGCCCTCGAAGACGGCGACGGCCGCGCCCATCGCGGACTCGATCTGCACGACCGCCGGCGAGGACGCGTCCGTCGGGTCGACCGTCTTCTCGTTGCGGATCAGCGGCAGCTCGAGGACCCCGCCGGTGCGGTCGAGCTCGGCCGCGAGCGCCTCGAGGTCGAACCAGAGGTTGTTGGTGTGGAAGTACCGGTGCACCGTCGGGTCGAGCGAGACGCCGACGTCGTCGGGGTGGGTCTGGGCGGTCTCGCGTTGCACGATGCGGCCGTCGCTCCTGCGCACCACGAGCTGCCCGCCCTTGACGTCGGCGGGCGTCTTGAGGCACATCTCGGCCGCGTAGGGGGCGCCCGACGCCGCGAACCAGGCCGCGATCGCGCCGTCGGGGGCGGCGCCGAGGTTGTCGGAGTTGGAGACGCTGGCGTAGCGGAAGCCCGCGTCCAGGAGCGCGCGCACGACGCCGGACGCGTGCAGCGCCGGGTACAGGTCGCCGTGCCCCGGGGGGCACCACTCGAGGGAGGGGTCGGCGGGCCACTCCACCGGCTCGAGGGTGTCGGCGCGCAGCTTGGGCTCCCGGTTCTGCAGGAAGTCCACGGGCAGCCCGTCGACGGCGAGGTCGTCGTAGCGGGCGAGCGCGGCGAGCGTGTCGTCGCGGGTGCGGAAGGAGTTCATCAGCACCAGCGGCAGGCGGGCGCCCGTCGCCCTCCGGGCGGCGCGCACCTGGCGCACGATGACGTCGAGGAAGGTGAGTGAGCCCGTCCCGCCCGGTCCGTCGCCGGCCGCCCCGGGCGCGTCGTCGCGCACCGTGAGCAGCGACTTCGCCCGGTCCATGCCCATCGAGGTGCCGAGCCCGCCATTGAGCTTGATGATCGCGGTCCGCGCGAGCGCGGCCTGGGCGTCGGCGTCGGAGACCTCGAGGTCCGCGTGCCGCGGCAGGTCGGTCAGGGGCTCGACGTCGGCCTCCCGGACGAGCCCCGTCTCCCCCGACTCCAGCAGGTGGTAGAAGCGGGTGAAGGTCTCGATCGCGGCGGGGGCGACGCCCTCCGCCTGCATCTTGGATCGGGCCAGGGCAAGTCCGCGGTCGCTCATGGGCAGCACCCTAACCGCGCGCGACGAGGCCCGCGGAGGGCGTCCGGCTCGGACCGCCTACTCGAAGCGGGACGGGTCTCCGGCGCCGACGCGGACGACCTCGGGGTACCCCTCGGACCAGTCGACGACGGTAGTGGGCTCGGCGAGCACCTCGCCGGCGTCGACGACGGCGTCGACCACGTGGTCGAGCTCCTCCTTGACCTGCCAGCCGTCGGTCAGGGGCTGCTCGGCGCCCGGCAGGATGAGGGTGGACGACAGCAGCGGCTCCCCCAGCTCGCGCAGCAGCGCCTGCACCACCCGTGAGTCGGGGATGCGCACGCCGATCGTCTTCTTCTTGGGGTGCGCGAGGCGCCGCGGGACCTCCGGCGTGGCCGGGAGGACGAACGTGTAGGGCCCCGGGGTGGCCGCCTTGATGGCGCGGAAGGCGTTGTTGTCGAGCCGCACGAGCTGGCCCAGCTGCGCGAAGTCCGCGCACACGAGCGTGAAGTGGTGACCGGCGTCCAGGTGCCGGATCTGGCGGATCCGCTCCGTGCCGTCGTGCTGGCCGACGCGGCAGCCGAGGGCGTAGCCGGACTCGGTCGGGTAGGCGACGAGCCCCCCGTCGTTCAGCAGGGCGACGACCTGGCCGATCGCCCGGGGCTGCGGGTCGACCGGGTGCACGTCGAAGTAGCGGGCCATGCCCGGCAGCGTATCCCCGCGCCTCGCTCCCCCACCCGGCGAGCGGTCGCGTCGCGGCGGCCGGATCAGGCCGCGAGCGCGCGGCGGAGCTCGGCCTCGCTGGCGTTGCCGCCGGAGCAGACGATGCCCACGCGGCGGCCGGCGAACGCGGCGGGGTGGGCGAGGACGGCGGCGAGGGCCGCGGCGCCGGCGCCCTCCGCGACGGTGCGCGCGCCGGTGAGGTAGAGGCGCTGGGCGGCGGCGATGGCGTCGTCGTCCACGAGCAGGAAGTCGGCCAGCCGTTCGCGCAGCACGGCCTGGGTGAGTGCGAAGCCGCACCCGACGGCGAGCCCCTCGGCGCGCGTGGTGTTGGCGGCGGTCCGCAGCTCGCCCGCGCGCCAGGAGTCGTGGGCCGCCGGGGACGCCGCAGCCTGCACGGCGACCACCCGCAGCCCGGGGGCGAGGGCGCCGGCCACGAGACAGGCGGCCGCGGCGCCCGAGCCACCGCCGACGGGGACGACGAGCACCTCGAGGTCCGGCGCCTGCTCCAGGAGCTCGAGCGTCGCGGTGGCCACGCCGGCGACGAGGACCGGCTCGTTCGCCGCGCCCACGAGGCGCGCCCCGGTGGCGGCGGCCACATCGCCGGCGCGGGCTCGGGCGTCGTCGAACGTCGCCCCGTGCAGCACGACGTCGGCGCCGAGGTCGCGCACGGCCCGCTCCTTGAGCGGGTTCGGATGGTCGGGCATGACGATCGTGCAGGCCGTGCCCGTGCGGCGGGCGGCGTGGGCCAGGGCCTGGGCGTGGTTCCCCGTGGAGTAGGCGACGATGCCGCGCCGGCGGGCCTCGTCGTCGAACCCGAGCAGGAGGTTCAGCGCGCCGCGCACCTTGAACGCGCCCGTGTGCTGCAGGTTCTCGTGCTTGACGACGAGGCTCGCCCCGTCCGCGCCCGCCGCCGCGGCGGCGCGGTCCAGCTCGGGGTGCGACAGCGCGGGCGTGCTCACGACGAGCCCGTCGATCCGTCGCGCGGCGGCCAGCACGTCGCGCATCGTCGGGGGCGCGGGCACGTCGGGGGCGGGCTGCGGGGTCGTCGTCGTCATCACAGCAGGATCGCCGCCCGTCGACCGATAGGTCCAATGCCTGTTCTGACTGCTCGTCATCGATGCGGCCGATGGATCGTCGTAGGCTGGCGTCGTGTCCGTCGAACCCGCTCCCCCGCCCCACCTGGACCTCACGCGCCTGCGCGTCCTGGCCGCCGTCGCCCGCACCGGGTCGGTGACCGCGGCGGCACGCGAGCTGCACTACGCCCAGCCGTCGGTGAGCCATCACCTGGCCCGCCTCGAGGCCGAGGCGGGGATCGCCCTGCTGCAGCGCGCGGGTCGCGGCGTCCGCCTCACCGAGGCGGGTCGGTTGCTCGCCGCCCGCGCGGAGGAGATCCTCGGCCGCGTCGAGGGCGCGCGGCGCGAGCTCGACGCCCTGGTCGGCCTCCGCGCCGGCCGGGCCCGCCTCGCCGCCTTCCCGTCCGCGCTCGCGACCCTGGTCCCCGCCGCCGTCGCGGGCCTGCGGGCCGCGCACCCCGGGCTCGGCGTCGGGCTGGTCGAGGCCGAGCCGCCCGAGGCGGTCGCGGCCCTGCAGGCCGGCGACGTCGACGTCGCGCTCGTCTTCCGGCACACCGACGCCCCGCACGCCCGGCCCGCCATGGACCTGTCGCGCTTCGAGGTGACCGTCGTGCACTCCGAGCCGATCGCCCTCGTCCGGCGGGCCGCCGACGCAGCCCCGGACGGGCCCGGCGCGCGAGACGGTGCGGGTGACGGCCCGCCGCCGCTGGCCGACCTGCGCGACGCCGCCTGGATCGCCGGGTGCGAGCGGTGCCGCGCCGACCTGGTCGCGCGCTGCGCCACCGCCGGGTTCGACCCCCGCATCGCGTTCGAGACCGACGACTACGTGGCCGTGCAGGCGCTCGTCGCGTCCGGCGCCGGGGTGAGCCTGCTGCCGTCGCTCGCCCTGCGCGCGCACCGGAACCCGGACGTCGTGGCGCACCCCCTGCCCGGAGCGACCCGCGAGGTGCTCGCGCTCACCGTCGGCGCGCCGACCCCGGCGGTCCACGCCCTCGTGCAACGGCTGGTCGAGGCGGGTGACGCCGCCCGCGACTAGCGTGGAGGCGTGCCCGAGCAGCGGGGATGGCAGCTGGAGCAGCTCAGCGGCTGGTGGGCCACGGCCGACTACGACGTCGCCCGCGAGGTGCTGCAGCGGGGCGTCGGCGTGCTGCTGTGCCTCGCCTTCCTCCAGGCCCTGGGCCAGTTCCGCCCCCTGCTCGGGGACCGCGGGCTGCTGCCCGTGCGGCGGTTCACGGCGCGGGTGCGGTTCCGCGACGCGCCGTCGCTGTTCCACCTGCACTTCTCCGACCGGCTGCTGGTCGTGGTGGGGGTGCTCGGGGCCGCGGGGGGCGCCGCGGTGGTGGTGGGGCTGCCGCAGACCGGGCCGTGGTGGGTCACGACCGGCGTCCTGCTCGCGCTGTGGGCGGCCTACCTCTCGCTCGTCTCGGTCGGCCAGCGCTTCTACGCCTTCGGCTGGGAGACGCTGCTGTGCGAGCTGGCGTTCCTCGCGGCGTGGTTCGGGTCCCCCGCCGTGCCCGTGCCGTTCCTCCTCGTGCTCGCCGCGCGCTGGCTGCTGTTCCGGCTGGAGCTGGGGGCGGGCCTCATCAAGTGGCGCGGCGACCCGGCGTGGCGGAACCTCACCGCGCTCGACTACCACCACGAGACGCAGCCGATGCCCGGCCCGTTCAGCTGGCACGCGCACCACCTGCCGCGCTGGTGGCACCGCACGGAGGTGGTCGGCAACCATGTGACGCAGCTGCTGGTGCCGTGGCTGCTGTGGCTGCCGCAGCCGTGGCCGAGCGTGGCGGGCGGCGCCGTGGTCCTCACCCAGGGCTGGCTCGTGCTCACCGGCAACTTCGCCTGGCTGAACTGGGCGGCGATCGTGCTCGGCGCGGCCATGGTGTCCGACGACGTGTGGCGCGGTCTGCTCGGCGCCCTCGCGGTGGGCCCCGCGGCGCGCGTCCCGGCCGCGACACTTGACATGACACCCGATGTGGCACCCGACGTCCCGCTCGGGTACCTCGTGACGGCGAGCGCCGTCGTCGTCGTGCTCGCGGTGCTGTCGGTGCGCCCCGCGCTCAACCTCGCCTCGCGGCACCAGAAGATGAACGCGAGCTTCGAGCCGCTGCGGCTCGTGAACGCCTACGGAGCGTTCGGCAGCGTGACCCGGCGGCGCGACGAGGTGATCGTCGAGGGCACGCTCGCCGAGCGGCCCGGACCCGACGACTGGCGCGAGTACGGGTTCCGCGGCAAGCCGGGCGAGGTGAGCAGACGCCCGCCGCAGGTGGCCCCGTACCACCTGCGGCTGGACTGGGTGCTCTGGTTCGTGCCGCTCGGCGCACCCGCGCCCTGGCTCCCGCGGCTGTGCGAGCGCCTCCTCGAGGCCGACCCCGCGACGCTCCGCCTGCTGCGCGACGACCCGTTCGACGGCGCCCGCCCGCGCTGGGTGCGGATGCGACTCTTCCGCTACCGGTACACGACACCGGACGAGAGGCGTCGCTCCGGCGACTGGTGGGTGCGACGCGAGCTCGAGACGATCGTGGCGCCCGTCGACCTTGCTCTCCTGTCCCGTCCCGGGCGATCGTGACCGGTCAGACGAGCGAGTCCTGCCAGGCGGCGTTGAGCGCGGCGTAGTGCCCGTCCCCCGCGGCCAGCTCGTCCGGCGTGCCGTCCTCGATCACGCGGCCGTGCTCCATGACGAGCACGCGGTCGGCGATCGCGACGGTCGACAGCCGGTGGGCGATGATGATCGCCGTGCGGTCGGCCAGCAGCGTCTGCAGGCCGTGCTGCACCAGCCGCTCGCCCGGGATGTCGAGCGACGACGTCGCCTCGTCGAGCACCAGCACCGCCGGGTCGGCGAGGAACGCCCGCGCGAACGACAGCAGCTGCCGCTGCCCCGCCGAGACGCGGCCGCCGCGCTTGTTGACGTCCGTGTCGTACCCGTCGGGCATGTCCATGATGAACTCGTGCGCCCCGACCGCCCGTGCGGCGGCCTCGATGTCCTCCTGCGAGGCGCCCGGCCTCCCGAGCGCGATGTTCTCCCGCACGGACCCGCTGAACAGGTACGCCTCCTGCGTCACCATCACCACGGCGCGCCGCAGGTCGGTCGTCGACAGGTCGCGCACGTCGACGCCGTCGAGCAGCACGCGGCCCTCGCTCGCGTCGTAGAACCGGGTCACGAGCTTGGCGAGCGTGGACTTGCCCGCGCCCGTCGTGCCGACCAGCGCGACCGTCTGCCCCGCCGGGAGCGTGAGGTCGAGGTCGGGCAGCACGACGGGGCCGTCGCCGTAGCGGAAGGTGACGTGGTCCAGCCGCAGGGCGCCGCGCGCGTGCGGCAGCGCCACGGGGCGGCGCGGCTCGACGACGGTCGGCTCCTCGGCCAGCAGGCCGGACACCTTCTCCAGCGCCGCCGTGGCGGACTGGAACGAGTTGTAGAACATGCCGAGCTGCTGGATCGGCTGGAAGAACCGCTTCACGTACAGCAGGGCCGCCACGAGCACGCCGACGTCGAGCGACCCGGAGTACACGCGCCACCCTCCCACCGCGAGCGCGGCCGCCACCGCGACGTTGCCGATGAGCACCAGCCCCGGCTGGTAGCGCCCGTTGAGGCTGAAGGTCTTCAGGTTGGCGTCGCGGTACTCCTCGCCGAGGCGGCCGTACTCCGCCTCGGTGGTCGACTCGCGGCGGAACGCCTGCACCGCGCGCATGCCCGTCATCGTCTCGACGAACTTCACGATGAGCCGCGCGGACGCGGTGCGCTGCTCGCGGTAGAAGACCTGCGAGTGCTTCTGGAACCAGCGCGTGAGGAACCAGGCGGGCACGAGCGCCACCGCGAGCACGAGGCCCGAGCGCCAGTCCAGCAGGAACAGGCTCAGCCCCGTGAAGACCATGAGCATGAGCGACGAGACGACGCCCGTGAGCCCGCCGTCGAGCAGCTCGCGCAGCGCCTCGAGGTCGGAGGTCTGGCGGCTGATGATGCGGCCCGACGTGTACGACTCGTGGAACTCGAGGCTGAGCAGCTGCGTGTGCCGGAAGACGCGCCGGCGCAGGTCGAGCAGCACGCCCTGGGCGATGCGGGCGGCCTGCCGCACGTAGGCGCCCGCGCACACGCCGCCGACCACCGCCGCGAGCAGGTAGGCGGAGCCGACGAGCACGAGGGTGCTCGCGTCGCCCGCCACGAGGTCGGGCACCGCGCCGTCGATGGCGAGCGAGACGAGCCACGGACCGGCGACCTGGCCGAGGGTCGAGACCACGACGAGGAGGCCGGCGAGGGCAAGCGAGCCGCGGCGCGGCCGCAGCATCTCCCCCAGCAGCCGCAGCGAACGGGAGCGGACGGCGCGCGACGCGTCCCTGTCGAGGCTGGTCGCGTCGTCGGCGGTCGCGTCGGTGGGCCGGCGGCGGGCGTCGGGCTGGGGCGTCGCGGGCTGGGGCGACGCGGGGGTGCTGGGGCGGCTCACCGCTGGGCCTCCTTCTGGTCCTGCTCGGTCTGTGCCTGCTCGGCCTCGTCGGCCTCTCGGGTGTCGGCGTGCTCGGCGCACTCCTCCCAGTCCTGCTCCAGGCTGGAGATGACGTGCCGGTAGTGGGCGTCGGTGGCGAGCAGGTCGCTGTGCGTGCCCACGGCCGTGATGCGGCCGTCCTGCAGGACGGCGACGCGGTCGGCGAGCGCCACGGTGGACGGCCGGTGGGCGATGACGAGGCTGGTCGTGCCGTCGAGGACGTCGCGCAGGCGCGTGGTGACGGCCTCCTCGGTCGCGACGTCGAGCGCGGACAGCGGGTCGTCGAGCACGAGGACCGCGGGGCGGGCCGCGATGGCACGTGCGAGCGCGAGCCGCTGCCGCTGCCCGCCGGACAGCGACAGGCCCTCCTCGCCGATGCGCGTCTCGACGCCCTGCGGCAGGTCCGCGACGAACCTGGCCTGCGCCACCTCGATCGCCTCGTGCAGCCGCCGCTCGCGCTCGGCCTCGGGCACGGCGTCGGGGCCGGCCTCGGGGACGCCGAGCAGCACGTTGTCGCGCACCGACGCCGAGAACAGCGTCGGGTCCTCGAACGCGACCGCGACGGCGCGGCGCACGTCGTTGCGCCGCATCCGCCGCACGTCCACGCCGTCGAGGAGCATCTGCCCCTCGGTGACGTCGAAGATGCGCGGCACCAGCATGGCGAGGGTGGACTTGCCCGAGCCGGTGAGCCCGACGAGCGCCGTCGTCGTGCCGACGGGGAGCTCGAGGTCGACGTGCTCGAGGACCGGGCGTGCCGAGTCCTCGTAGCGGAAGGTGACGTCGCGCAGCTCCACGTGCCCGCGCGGCTCGGGGGCGTCGACCGGGTCCGCGGGGTCGGCCAGGGGGTTCGGGGTCTCCATGACCTCGAAGAAGCGGTCGACGGCGGTGCGGGCATTGAGCGTCATCGACAGCGTCATGCCGAGGTCGACCACGGGGCCGTTGATGACCGCGGCCGTGAGGAAGAAGGCCACGAGGCTGCCGACCGTGACCTGCCCCTGGGCGGCGAGCACCGTGCCGAGGACGAGGCAGACGGCGAGCGTGGCCTCGGGGATGAGCTGCAGGGCCGTCGTGACGGTCGCCTGGTTGCCCGCCTTGCGGATCTCGGTCTGGCGCAGCTCCTCGGCCTGCCCGGTGAACGAGTCCAGGGCGTCGCGCCCGCGCCCGAAGGCCTTGAGGACGCGGATGCCGTGCACGGACTCCTCGACGGTGGTGGCGAGGTCGCCCGACTGGTCCTGGGACAGGCGCGCGATCACGCGGTAGCGGCGCGAGAAGCGGAACGCGATGACGGTGACCGGGATCGCGCCCGCGAGGTAGACGAGGCCGAGCCAGCCCGCGGTCGCCAACAGGATCCCGACGCCGACGACGATGGTCACGGTGCTCACGACCAGCTGCAGGAGACCGAAGATCAGCCAGCGGCGCAGCAGGCCGAGGTCGCCCATGATCCGGCTCAGCAGCTGGCCGCCGGGCCAGCGGTCGTGGAAGGCGACGGGCAGGTCCTGCAGGTGGCGGAACAGCGACATGCGCATCTCCGCCTCGATGCGGGTGCCCGGGTACATCACGAGGTTGCGCCGGAGCAGGACGAACCCGGCCTCCGCGACGCCGAGCACGAGCACGAGGAGGACGGGCACCGCGAGGGCGCCGAGGTCGCGGGCGGCCACGCCCTGGGCGAGCGGCCCCTCGACCAGCTCCTGCAGCACGCGCGGGATCGCCAGCGCGGCGAGGCTCGCGCCGAGCGCGGAGAAGAGGCCGCCGACCAGGCGCGGCACCGCCGGACGCACGTACGGGTAGAGCCGGCGCACCGACGCGATCGTCGAGAGCTCGGATCCCGCCGGGGCGACGGGAGCCGCGGCGGCGCCCGGACCGCCGGGCGGGTCCGCGGCGCGGCCCGGCGGGGTGCCGGGCGCGGCGGGTCGGTGGGGAGCGGAGGAGGCGGGGCTCCTCCTGGGACTGTCGGAGGGATCGGCGCGGCGGGCGCCTCGGCGGCTGCGCGAAGTGCGCTTCGTGTCGGGCATCACATCTATTCTGTCACTCACCCCCGACACGCTTGCCCCGGTCACGCGGTGTGCCGCCACCACGGGACATCGCTTACCCCCGCGGGATCCCGCCGTCGTGCACGACGGCGGGCCCCGGGGCGGGCCGCACCGGGCCGGTCAGGCGACCGCGACGCGCTCGACGGTCGGCACGCCGGTCTGGTCGAAGAACGCCAGCTCGTGCTCGCACGCCGCGTGGAACGCCGTCGCCATCCGGTCCCGGGTGGCCCCGTCGGCGGCCGCGGCGACGCGCCGCAGGATGGCGACCGCCTCCCGCGTCGCGTCCGCGAACGCGTCGTCCGCGTAGGTGCCCAGCCAGGCCGCGTACGGGTGACCAGGGTGGTTGCGGGCGGCCAGCCGCTCCCCCACGTCCTGGTAGATCCAGTAGCACGGCAGGACGGCGGCCACGAGCGTCGCGTAGTCGTCGCCGGCCGCGCGCAGGTGGTCGAGGTACGCGGCCGTCGTCGCGCTGGCGGGCACGTCCTGCGGCTCCCCTCCCAGCCAGCGCGTGTGCAGGTCGAGCTCCGTCACCAGGGCGCCGTGCGCGCCGCCGGCCCAGAACGCCTGCTCGGCCCGCGTGGGCGCGAGCTCGCTCGCCCGTGCGAGGCAGCGCGCGTAGTCGCGCAGGTAGAGCGCGTCCTGCTCCAGGTAGGTGCGGAAGTGGTCGGCGTCGAGCGTCCCGTCGCCCAGCGACCGCACGAACGCCAGGTCGTCGATCGCGGCGCGCACGCCCGCGGCCTCGGCCCACCACCGGGCGACGACGTCCTCCCCGGCGACCTCCCCGGGCGCGCCCGGAGTGCTCGCCGGGGACGGCACGAGCGGCTCGGCGCCGCCCGCACGCAGCCCCACCAGGTGGTCGACGGGGCCGTTCCCGCCGCCGACGCGCAGCGCCTCCCCCGCCCGGATCGCCGCGGTCAGCCACGCCTTCGTGCTGCGCAGCGCCTGCGCCCAGTCGCCCGTGCGCGCGAACCGCGTGGCCAACCCGCTGGACAGCGAGCAGCCGGTGCCGTGGGTGGACCGGCTGCGCAGCCGCGGCCCGGGGAGCTCCACCAGGACGCCGTCGGGGCCGACGAGCGCGTCCGGGGCACCCGGGCCCCAGTCGCTCTCGGTACCCTCGGCGGCCGCGCGCCCGGCCTCCAGGTGCCCGCCCTTGGCCACCACCAGGACCCCGTGCCGGGCGGCCAGCCGCCGCGCCTGCTCGAGGGCCGCGGGCCAGTCCGCGGCGAGGGGCTCCTGCGCGAGGACCGCGAGCTCGGGCAGGTTCGGCGTCACGACGTCCACCCTCCCGAGGAGGTCCCGCACGGCCCGCTCGGCGTCGGGGTCGAGCAGCCGGTCCCCGCTGGTCGCCACCATCACCGGGTCCAGCACGACGGCGGGGCGCGCCGCCGTCGCGGGCCGGGACTCGGCGGGACGGTCGCGCGGCAGGCCGTCGAGCCAGGCGGCCACGGCGCGGGCCACCGGGGCGGACGCGAGCATCCCGATCTTCACGGCGTCGACCGCGACGTCGTCGGTGACCGCCTCGAGCTGCGCGGCGAGGACCGCGGCGGGCGGCACGTGCACGTCGCGCACCCCCCGCGTGTTCTGCACGGTCAGGGCGGTGACGGCCGCCATCCCGTACCCGCCCGCGGCCGCGATCGACTTGAGGTCCGCCTGGATCCCGGCACCCCCCGACGGGTCGGACCCGGCGACCGCCAGCACGCGAGGGCGGGTGCCCCGCGTCGCGGTCGGTGGCTCCGTGCGCGCCGCGGCGGGAGCAGGGACGGTGGTGCCGGCGGGGCCGGCGGAGCTGTCTTCAGGTGCGCGCGCACTCATGTCGACATCCCTTCGCTAGTACGAGCTAGATCAGGTTCGACGGGTGTGATCTCAGCGCCCGAAGGCCGGCCGCGACGATGTCGCGGCGACGGCCGGTCGGGACGCACCCCGTGTCGTGCCGCCCACCGTAGCCCAGGTCCGCGCGGGCGTCGGCCGACGTCCGGCTCGCGTGTCGGGCCCCGCCTCGCCCCGCTGCGAGACACCTGCCAGGCGGGGACCCGACTCTTCCGCCGCCTCCCCGCAGCCCCCGCGCGGCGCGGTAGGGTGCGGGGGTGCCCGTGGTCGTCCGTCGTGTGCGCGAGCTCCTCGTCGCCGGCACGACGCTCAGCATCGCGGCCGCCGCCCACCTGCTGGCCGGCGGCTCGCTCCCCGGGGCATCCCTCGCCTGGCTCGTCGTCGTGGCGCTCACGGCACCCCTCGCGGTGTGGACCGCCCGGCGCCGTCTGACGCTCCCCCGCCTGCTTCCCGCGATGGTCGCGCTGCAGCTCGTGCAGCACACGGCCCTGTCCGTGCTCGGCGCGGCGGGCGCGGGGGCCGCTGCCTCGACGCCGCCCTCGACGCCGCTCTCGACGGTCGGCGCCGCGGCCGACGGGCACGCCCTGCACGCGCTGGGCCCGGGCTCCCTCGCGCCCGCGACGGGCGGCGGGCTGCACCTGCACCACGGGGACGACGCCGGGACGACGTCCTGGATGCTCGCCGCGCACGCGGCCGCGGTGCTGCTCACCGCGCTGCTGCTCGCCGCCGGCGACCGGGCGGCCGTCAACGTCGCGGAGCACCTGCGCCACGTCGCGGTGCTCGTGCGGGGCCCCGCCGCTCCGCCCGTCGTCCGCGAGACCGCCGTCGTCGGCGGGCGCACCTGGCGCCCCCGCCGGACCCGCGCCCTGCGGCGCACCCCGCCACGAGGACCCCCGCTGCTCCCGGGCGCCCTCGCGCGCGCCGCCTGAACCTGCCCTGGTCCGCCGTCGGACAAGGGCGGGTCCCTCGTCGTCCGACGACCACCGACCACCCCTGACAGCCAGGAGCAGTAGACCCATGTCCAGGACCATTCCTGCCCGCACCCCTGCGCGCACCCCGAGGCGCCTCGCCGGCGCCGCCGCCCTCGCCCTGCCGGCCCTCGTGCTCGGCGCGGCCGCCGCCTCCGCGCACGTCACCGTGACTCCCGACGCCGCCGAGGCCGGGTCGTACGCCACCCTCACCTTCAAGGTCCCCAACGAGTCCGCCGAGGCCTCGACCACCGCGGTGAAGGTCGACCTCCCCACCGACACCCCGTTCACCAGCGTGTCCGTCGAGCCCGTCCCGGGCTGGACCGCGAAGGTCACCCAGGCGCCGCTGCCCGAGCCGGTCGAGGTGCACGGCACCACCGTCACCGAGGCGCCCGCGAGCATCGAGTGGACCGCCGACGACGCCGACGCCGGCATCGCGCCGGGCGAGTTCCTCCGGTTCACGGTGTCGGCCGGCGCCGTCCCGGACGGCGTCGAGGCGCTCGCGCTGCCCGCCACCCAGACGTACTCCGACGGCGAGGTCGTCGCCTGGGACCAGGTGGCGTCCGGCGACGCGGAGCCCGAGCTCCCGGCGCCCGTCCTGCAGGTCGTGCCGGCCGACGCGGACGACGACCACGGCACGGCGTCCGCGGCCGGCGAGGCCGCCGACGGGTCCGCCGGCGCGGCGACGGACGCGACGACGTCCGGCGACGACCCCGGCACGCTCCCGCTCGCGCTGGGCGCGGCCGGGCTGGGCCTCGGCCTGGTGGGCGCCGTCACCGGCGTGGTCGCCCTCGCCCGCACGCGCGCCGCGGCCCCGGCGGGCTCCTCCGGCGCCACCTCCGACGACACGGGGCGCCGGTGAGCGCCCGGGGCGGCCGCGCCGCGCGACGCGCCCTCGCCGCGACCGGGTCGCTCGCCCTCGCCCTCGGCCTCGGCACGGCCGGGGTCGTCGGGGCGGCGGCGCCCGCGAGCGCCCACAACGTCGTCGTCGGCACGTCGCCGGCCTCGGGGTCGACCGTGACCGAGCCTCCGGAGTCCGTCGACGTGACGTTCGACGACGTGGTGCTCGACCTGTCCGCCGAGGGCTCCAGCACGGTCGTCACCGTGACGGACGCCGACGGCACCGACTACGCGACCGGGTGCCCGACGACGCAGGACCGCACCGTGTCGGTGCCCGTCGCGCTCGGCGAGGCCGGCGAGTACACGGTCGACTGGCGGATCGTGTCGGCCGACGGGCACCCGACCAGCGGCGGGTTCTCCTTCACCTACGACCCGCCCGCCGGGGCCGAGGCCGCCGCCCCCGCGGCGGACGCGACACCGTGCGCCCCGGCCGGGACCGCCGAGGACGACGGGTCGGACGGCGCGTCCGGCGCTGCGGCGGACGGCGCGGCGGAGGGTGCGTCAGACGGTGCGTCCGCCGGGGACGCCGGCGCCTCGGAGCTGGTCGTGGTGCTCGGCATCGCGGGCGGCGTCGTCGTGCTCGCCGGCGCGGCCGTGCTCGTGACGCTGCGCCTCGCGCGACGTCGCGACTGAGGCACGGGACCGGCCGGCGACCTGTCAGGGCCAGGGCGGGGTATCCCGCGC
>NZ_JBHVBO010000114.1:0-13950 GCF_042668085.1 Isoptericola sp. NPDC057391
GGGCAGGCCTCGGGCGACGCCCGCGCCCCGCGCGCCGACGGCGCCGAGGCCCCGCGCCGCTCGCGCCGGGCCACCCGCTCCGCCGGCTCGGCCGAGGGCGACGCCGCGCCGCAGCAGCGCGCGGCGGAGGCGACCGCCGAGCAGCAGCCCGCACGTGGCGGTGACCAGCGCGGCGGCGAGCAGCGCGGCGGCCAGCAGAACGACGCCGACCGCGAGGCGCGCCTCGCACAGCTCGCCGAGGCCGTCGCGGCACCGCGCGAGCGCGGCGGACGCCGCTCCGGCAACGGGCAGAACGGCAACGGCCAGAACGCCGGCCAGGGCGACGGCGACGGCCAGCGCTCCGGCCAGGGGCGCAGCAGCGACGGCTCCGGTCAGCAGCAGCGCTCCGGCGGCCAGGGAGCGCAGGCCGGGCAGCGCGACGAGCAGCGCCAGCGGCGCGACGAGGACGACGAGCGCGGCTCGCGCCGTCGTCGTGGTCGCGACCGCGGCCGCGACCGCAAGCGCAACCGCGGCGGGCGTGCGGGCGGCCCGGACGTCGCCGGCCTCGACGACGTGGAGGTGCGCGAGGACGACGTGCTGCTGCCCGTCGCCGGCGTGCTGGACATCCTCGACAACTACGCGTTCGTGCGCACGAGCGGCTACCTGCCCGGCCCGGGGGACGTCTACGTCTCGCTGAACCAGGTGAAGAAGTCCGGCCTGCGCCGCGGCGACGCGATCGTCGGCGCCATCCGCCAGCCCCGCGAGGGCGAGGAGCCGCCGTCGGGCAAGAACGTGCGCAGCAAGTTCAACGCGCTGGTGCGGCTGGACTCCGTCAACGGCATGACGCCGGAGGAGGCGCGGCAGCGCTCGGAGTTCACCAAGCTGACGCCGCTGTACCCGCAGGAGCGGCTGCGCCTGGAGAACCCCGAGGCCACGCGGCTCACGCCGCGCGTGATCGACATCGTCGCCCCCATCGGCAAGGGCCAGCGCGGCCTCATCGTCGCGCCGCCCAAGGCCGGCAAGACGATCATCATGCAGCAGATCGCCAACGCGATCACCGCGAACAACCCCGAGGTCCACCTCATGGTGGTGCTCGTGGACGAGCGGCCCGAAGAGGTCACCGACATGGAGCGGACGGTCAAGGGCGAGGTCATCGCCTCGACGTTCGACCGCCCCGCGTCGGACCACACGATCGTCGCCGAGCTCGCGATCGAGCGTGCCAAGCGCCTGGTCGAGCTGGGCCAGGACGTCGTGGTGCTGCTCGACTCGCTCACCCGCCTCTCGCGCGCCTACAACCTCGCGGCGCCGGCGTCGGGCCGCATCCTCTCCGGTGGTGTGGACGCCGCGGCGCTCTACCCGCCGAAGAAGTTCTTCGGCGCGGCGCGCAACATCGAGAACGGCGGCTCGCTGACCATCCTCGCCTCGGCCCTCGTGGAGACGGGCTCGAAGATGGACGAGGTGATCTTCGAGGAGTTCAAGGGCACGGGCAACATGGAGCTGCGCCTGTCCCGCAACCTCGCCGACAAGCGGATCTTCCCGGCGGTGGACGTCAACGCGTCCGGCACCCGCCGCGAGGAGATCCTCATGTCGAAGGACGAGCTGGGCATCGTCTACAAGCTGCGCCGCGTCATGGGCGCGCTCGACCAGCAGCAGGCGATCGAGCTGCTGCTCGGCCAGCTCAAGAAGACCAAGACCAACGTCGAGTTCCTGCTGCACGTGCAGAAGACGACGCCGGCCGGGCTCTCGGACGAGAACCCGGGCGAGACGGTCTGATCGTCCCCGTGCGCCGCGCCCGCAGGGCCCGGCGCACGGGCGATGTCCGGGGCGCGTCCGCGTTCTGGCACAATGGTTCGTCGGCCTTCCGGTTCACGGCCCGCTGTCCTGCGGGGCGACCCGGCGGCATCACACCAAGGAGCATCATGAAGTCCGGTATCCACCCCGAGTACGTCGTCACCCAGGTGACCTGCACCTGCGGCAACACGTTCACGACCCGCAGCACCGCGACCTCCGGCAAGATCAGCGCCGAGGTCTGCAGCGCGTGCCACCCGTTCTACACGGGCAAGCAGAAGATCCTCGACACCGGCGGCCGCGTCGCCCGCTTCGAGGCTCGCTACGGCAAGAAGAAGTAGCTGCCTGACCCCTGTCGGGGTCCCTGCGAACGCGCGGAGCGAAGCGAGCACGTTCGTGGGGTGACAAAGCGCCGGTGGTCCGCCCGACAACCTCTCCAGGGGCAGTCGGACGACGGACCACCGGCGCTTCTGCTTTGCCGAGGTAGTTCGCGTCTCGCCGAGGTAGCTCGATCCTCGGTGAGGTAGTTCGCCCCCGGCAGCCCCGAACTACCTCGCGGGGCCCGGGACTACCTCGCGCGGCCCGGAACTACCTCGCGCTCGACTGGGAGACGTCATGACCGACTCGTTCGCCGCCGCGCGGCCGCTGCTCGACGAGCACGCCGAGATCGAGCGCGCGCTGGCCGACCCGGCCGTGCACGCGGACGCGGGCCGCGCGCGCTCGCTCGGCCGCCGCTACGCGGAGCTGAACCAGGTCGCCGCGGCGTACCGGGCGTGGGAGCAGGCGCACGACGACGCGGAGGCGGCCGCCGAGCTCGCCGCCGATGACGAGGCGTTCGCGGCCGAGCTGCCGGGCCTGCGGGCCGCGGCGGACGACGCCGCCGAGCGGCTGCGGCGCGTGCTGGTGCCGCGCGACCCCGACGACGCGCGCGACGTCATCCTCGAGATCAAGGCGGGGGAGGGCGGCGACGAGTCGGCGCTCTTCGCCGGCGACCTGCTGCGCATGTACCTGCGGTACGCCGAGCGCCGCGGCTGGGCCACCCAGGTGCTCGACGCCACGGAGACCGAGCTGGGCGGCTACAAGGACGTGCAGGTCGCGGTCAAGGCGCGCAGCGTCTCCGACCCCGCCGAGGGCGTGTGGGCCAGCCTCAAGTACGAGGGCGGCGTGCACCGCGTGCAGCGCGTGCCGGTCACGGAGTCGCAGGGGCGCATCCACACGTCGGCTGCCGGGGTGCTGGTGCTGCCCGAGGTGGACGACCCCGGCGAGGTGGAGATCGACCCGAACGACCTGCGCATCGACGTGTACCGGTCGTCGGGCCCGGGCGGCCAGTCGGTGAACACGACGGACTCCGCGGTCCGCATCACGCACGTGCCCACGGGGATCGTCGTGTCGATGCAGAACGAGAAGTCGCAGCTGCAGAACAAGGAGCAGGCGATGCGCGTGCTGCGCGCCCGGCTGCTCGCGGCGCAGCAGGAGGCCGCCGCCGCGGCCGCCGCCGACGTCCGGCGCTCCCAGGTGCGCACCGTGGACCGCAGCGAGCGGATCCGCACGTACAACTTCCCGGAGAACCGCATCGCGGACCACCGCACGGGGTACAAGGCGTACAACCTCGACCACGTGCTCGCGGGCGACCTCGACCCGGTGGTGCGCTCCGCCGTCGACGCCGACGAGGCGGCGCGGCTCGCCGCCGCGGGCGGCCGGGGTGACTGACGCAGGGCCGGGCGACGTGCTCGGCGAGGTGCCCGGCGCCGCCGGGGCCGCGCTCCGCTGGGCGACGTCGCGGCTCGGCGCCGCGGGCGTGCCGAGCCCGCGTGTCGACGCCGAGGCCCTGCTTGCGCACGCCCTCGGCGTCGACCGCGCGGAGGCCCGGCGCCTCGCCGTCCTGGACCGCGGCCTGCCGGACGGCGTCGCCGCGAGGTTCGCCGACGACGTCGCGCGGCGCGCGGCGCGCGAGCCGCTGCAGCACCTCACCGGCCTCGCCCCGTTCCGGCACCTGGAGCTCGCCGTCGGACCGGGCGTCTTCGTCCCGCGGCCCGAGACCGAGCAGGTCGCCCAGGTCGCGATCGACGAGGCCGCGCGCGTGGTCGCCCGCGACGGCGCCGCGGTGGTCGTCGACCTGTGCACGGGGTCGGGTGCCATCGCGCTGGCCGTGGCGACCGAGGTCCCGGGCGCCCGCGTGCACGCCGTCGAGCTGGACGCCGCGGCCCACGGGTGGGCGGCGCGCAACGTCGCCGCCGCGACGGGCGACCGGCCGGACGCCGTCGTCCGCCTACTGCGCGGCGACGCGCGCACCGCGCTGCGCGAGCTGGACGGCGCGGTCGACGTCGTCGTGTCCAACCCGCCGTACGTGCCGCCGGGCGCCGTCCCGCGGGACCCGGAGGTGGCCGACCACGACCCCGCCGTGGCGCTCTACGGGCTGGGGGACGACGGGCTCGAGGTGCCGCGCGGCGTCACCGCGGCAGCGGCGCGCCTGCTGCGCCTCGGCGGTCTGTACGTCATGGAGCACGCGGAGGTGCAGTCCGCCGCGGCGCGCGCGATGGTGGCGGGCACCGGCGGGTTCGGGCAAGCGCGCACGCGCGACGACCTCGCCGGCCGGCCGCGGATGGTGGTGGCACGCCGCTCGGCGACGGAGGCCAGGGTTCCGCACGAGGGCCCGCAGGACGACCCGCACGGCGACGCGGACGACCGCCGGGCGGCCGGTCGAACCGTGACAGACTGAGCCCGTGAGCAGCGTGCACGACGTCACCGATCCGAACACCTGGGGCCCTGCGATCGACGAGGCGGTGAACACGGTCTCGCGCGGCGGCCTGCTGGTCCTGCCGACGGACACCGTCTACGGGATCGGCGCCGACGCCTTCGACGCGGAGGCCGTCGCGGCCCTGCTCGCGGCCAAGGGCCGCGGGCGCCAGATGCCCCCGCCCGTCCTCATCCCCGACGTCCGCACGCTCGACGGCCTCGCGACCGAGGTCCTCGACGACGCGCGCAAGCTCGCCGAGGCGTTCTGGCCCGGCGGGCTCACGATCATCCTGCAGGCCCAGCCGTCGCTGCAGTGGGACCTGGGGGAGACGCACGGGACGGTGGCGCTGCGCATGCCCGACCACCCGGCCGCGCTGGCGCTGCTGCGTCGCACGGGCCCGCTCGCGGTGTCGAGCGCCAACGCCACCGGCCACCCCGCTGCCCTCGAGGTCGGCGACGCGCAGGCGCAGCTCGGCGACGCGGTGACCGTCTACCTCGACGGCGGCGACGCGCCCGGCGGGGTCGCCTCGACGATCGTAGACGCCACCGGCGAGCAGCTGCGCGTGGTGCGGCAGGGGGCGATCACGCTCGAGGCGCTCAACGAGGTCGCGCCCGTGCGCGGCGTCGACGAGCCCGCCGACGAGCCCTCCGATGCGACCACCGACGAGCCCTCCGACGGGTCGACCGGGACCACCGACGCGAGCACGCCCGACCGGACCGAGGAGCAGGGCTCCGCCCCCGCGGAGGAGTCCGCCGGGTGAGGGCCTATCTGCTCCTGCTGCTCGTCGCGGCGGCGGTCACGTACCTCGCCACGCCGGGCGCGCGGTGGGTCGCCCGCCGCACGAACGCGATCACCGCGGTGCGGGCGCGCGACGTGCACGTGCAGCCGACGCCGCGGCTCGGCGGCCTGGCGATGCTGCTCGGCATCGTCGTCGCGGTGCTGCTGGCCTCGCAGATGCCGTTCCTCGCGGGCGTCTTCGAGACGGGGCCGCAGGCGTGGGGCATCGTCGGCGGGGCGGTCATCGTCTGCCTGCTGGGCTGGGCCGACGACGTGTGGGACCTGGACTGGATGACCAAGCTGGCCGGGCAGGTCCTGGCGGCGGGGTTCATGGCCTGGCAGCAGGTGCAGCTCACGTCGCTGCCCACCCCGGACTGGCTGTTCATCACCTCGTCGAGGATCTCGCTGTTCCTGACGATCCTGGTCGTCGTCGTGGCGATGAACGCGGTGAACTTCGTCGACGGCCTGGACGGGCTGGCCGCGGGCCTGATCGCGATCGGCGGCTCGGCGTTCCTCCTGTACACCTACGGGCTGACCCAGCAGGCGACGCCGGAGAACTACGCCAACCTCGCGACGCTCATGATGGCCGTGCTGGTCGGGGCGTGTCTCGGCTTCCTGCCGCACAACTTCTTCCCGTCGCACATCTTCATGGGCGACTCGGGCTCGATGGTGCTCGGCCTGGTCTTCGCGGGCTCGGCCATCACCATCACGGGGAACGTCGACCCGGTCTCGATGGGCGCGACGCTCTCCGGCGCGCAGCGCGTCCCGCTGTTCATCCCGCTGCTGCTGCCCGTCGCCGTCGTGCTGCTGCCGCTGCTCGACATGGCGATGGCCGTGATCCGCCGCCTCGCGGCGGGCAAGTCGCCGTTCCACCCGGACCGCATGCACCTGCACCACCGGATGCTGGCCCTCGGCCACTCCCACCGCCGCGCCGTGCTCATCCTCTACGTGTGGGCCGCCGTCTTCTCCTTCGGCGTGGCCGCCCTCGTGCTGTGGGACTGGAAGGCCGTCCTCGCGGGGCTCGGCGTCGCCGTGGTGGTGGCGCTGCTGCTCACGCTCGGCCCGCTGCGCACCCGCGGCCGCTTCCTGGACGACGACGTCGCGACCGGCAGCCACCCCGCGGTCGCCGCCGCGCACCCCGTGCCCGCGACGCCCCGCACCCCGACCCCTCCGGCGGCCGCCCCCGCCGCGCCCACCCTGACGACGCACGAAGGACGCCACCGATGACGACGCCCGACACCCCCGGCCCGACGCCCGACACCTCCGGCCCGGCGCCCGAACCCGCCGCCGCGGGGGAGCACGCCACCGACGCCGAGCGCCGGGTGCTGCGGACGGCGCTGCGGGACACGCTGCTGCTGGTCGCCGCGCTGGTCGTGGTGGGCGGCGGCATCGGCCTGCTGGTGGCCGGCCTGCCCGGGCTCTGGGGCGCCCTGGTGGGCGCCGCCATCGCGGCCTTCTTCTGCGCGACGACGATCTGGTCGATGATGCGCACGGTCGGGGCGAGCCCGGCGCGCATGGCGGCGTTCGTCATGGGCGCCTGGGTGGCGAAGATCGTCGTCCTCATCGTGGTGCTGGCGCTCCTCCAGGGCGCCACGTTCTACGCCCCGTGGGTGCTGATCGCCGTGCTCGCGGTGGGTGCGATCGGCTCCGCGCTGCTCGACTACCGCGCGGTGAACAGCGGCCGCGTGCCCTACGTCCAGCCGTGACCGGGCGTTCTGACCAGGGTGCTTGCGTCGGGCGACCATCCGTCGCCGGGGGCAACGTCGTGCGCTTCTTCACAAGCCGCAAGATCTGGCCGGAAATTCTGCTCCGGGGTGTCGGAGCACCTGTGAACATCCGGTAGGCTGTCCGCGAATCCATGACGGCCAGGTCCGATGGCGTGCCCTCCCCACGGTGAGCGCTTCGGGTCCGTACGACCTCCGGGAGTCCCCCTGTCTACGCCAGCGATCCCCCTGCTGCTCGCCGCTGAAGGTGACGGCGAGTTCCACGCGCCGACCGTCGCGGACTTCTTCCCTCCGGCGATCTTCTTCGAGGGCACGCCCTTCGAGTTCAACCGGGTCATGCTGGTGCGCGTCATCGCCGCCGTCGTGCTGGTGGCCGTCTTCGTGATCGCCGCCCGCCGCGCCAAGGTGGTCCCGGGGCGGTTCCAGAACGCCATCGAGATGATCCTCGACTTCGTCCGGAACTCGATCGCCGTCGAGGTGCTGGGCCAGGAGAACGGGCGCAAGTACTTCCCGCTCCTCGCGACCATCTTCTGCACGGTGCTCGTCATGAACATCACGACGGTGACGCCGTTCCTCAACATCGCCGGGACGTCGGTCATCGGCCTGCCGATCGTGCTCGCGCTGTGGACGTACGTGATGTACCTCAGCGCGGGCGTCAAGGCGCACGGCGTCGGCGGGTTCCTCAAGAACTCGCTCCTGCCGCCCGGTGTCCCGAAGCCGCTCTACCTGCTGCTCGTGCCGATCGAGGCGCTCCAGGTCTTCGTCCTGCGTCCGGCCACGCTCGCCATCCGACTGATGGCCAACATGGTCGCCGGGCACCTCATGCTCGCGATCTGCTTCGCCGCCACGTCGTTCTTCCTGTTCGACGCCGCCGGCGGGATGAAGCTGTTCGGCGCGGGCACGTTCGTCGCGGGCTTCGCGTTCTTCTTCTTCGAGATCTTCGTGTCGGCGCTGCAGGCCTACGTCTTCGCGATCCTCACCGCCGTCTACCTCAACCTGTCCGTCGAGGCGGAGCACTGACCCCCTCGCGGCCCCCGGCCTGAGCCGGACCCAGCCCTACAACTGCACCCATCACGCGACGCCGGGTCACCCGAGTCCCGGCGCCCAACGGAAGGAAACCCAGTGGACGTCACCACCCTCGCCGAGGTCACCGGAAACATCGGCACCGTCGGTTACGGCCTCGCGGCGGTCGGCCCCGGCATCGGCCTCGGCATCCTCATCGGCAAGACGATCGAGGGCATGGCTCGCCAGCCCGAGGTCTCGAGCCAGCTCCGCACCACGATGTTCATCGGCGTCGCCTTCGTCGAGGTGCTGGCGCTCCTCGGCCTGGTCGCCGGCTTCATCGTCCCGGCGTGATGGCTTCCCCCCTGAGCACCTCCACCGCGGACGTCCTCGCCGCCGAGGAGGAGACCACGGCCAACCTCCTGCTGCCGCACACGTACGACATCGTGTGGTCGCTGATCATCGTGGTGATCGTCGGGCTCGTCTTCTACAAGTTCGTCCTGCCGAAGTTCCAGGCCGTGCTGGACGAGCGCACCGCGAAGATCGAGGGCGGCATCGCCAAGGCCGAGAAGGCCCAGGAGGAGGCCGCGGAGGCGCTGAAGGAGTACCACCAGCAGCTCGCCGAGGCCCGCGCGGACGCCGCGAAGACCCGCGAGGAGGCGCGCGCCGAGGGCACCGCCATCGTCGCGGAGCTCCGCACCAAGGCGCACGAGGAGGCCTCGCGCATCGTCGAGACCGCCCACCGCCAGATCGAGGCGGAGCGCCAGACGGCGGCCGTCTCGCTGCGCGCCGAGGTGGGCGAGCTCGCCACCGAGCTCGCGTCGAAGATCGTCGGCGAGTCGCTGCAGGACTCCGCACGCCAGTCGCGCGTCGTCGACCGCTTCCTCGACGAACTCGAGGCCGCGGGCGACGAGTCGCGCACGGCGACCGCGTCGGCCAGCAGCGCGGCCGGCAAGGAGGGCTGATGCGGGGCACCAGCGGAGCATCCCTCGCGGCGGCGCAGGAGCGGTTCGAGCCGGTCCTGCGGTCCGTCGGGGCCGACGCGAAGGCGCTCGGCGAGCAGCTGTTCGCCGTCGTCGCCGCCCTGGACGAGTCCGGGCCGCTGCGCCGGTCGCTCGCCGACCCGTCGCGCAGCCCGGAGGACCGTGCGGCCCTGGCGGGCCGTGTCCTGGCCGGGGGCTTCGACGAGCGCGTCGTCGACCTCGTCACGGGCCTCGCGCGGTCGCGCTGGGCCGGCGACGCGGACCTCGTGGACGCCGTCGAGCGTCTCGGCCTCGACGCCGTGCTGGCGTCCGCCGAGTCGCGCGGCACCCTCGAGACCGTCGAGGACGAGCTGTTCCGGCTGACCCGGGCGCTCGTCGGGCAGCGTGAGGCGCGCCAGGTGCTCTCGGACGGGACGACCGACCCCGAGCGCCGCGCGCAGCTCATCGACTCCCTGCTCACGGGCAGGGTGGACGACGTGACGCTCGCGCTCGCCCGCCGTGCCACGACCGCCCTCCGCGGCCGCCGCTTCGTGGCGACGCTGCTGTGGTACGGGGAGATCGCCGCCGAGCGTCGCCGCCGTCTCGTGGCCACGGTCACCAGCGGTGCCGTGCTCAGCGAGTCCCAGCAGGAGCGGCTCGGCGCGCTGCTCGAGCGTGCCTACGGGCGCACCGTGCAGCTCAACGTCACGGTCGACCCCGCCGTCATCGGCGGCCTGCGCATCCAGGTCGGCGCGGACGTCGTCGACTCCACCGTGCTGTCCCGCCTGGCCGACGCCCGTCGCCGGCTGGCCGGCTGAACCCCTAGGCCCAGCGCCGGCCCCGGTCGGCTACGCAGAACGTGAGGCCGCGCGATACGCGGCCACGACAGGAGAGAGCAATGGCTGAGCTGACGATCCGGCCGGAGGAGATCCGCGCCGCTCTGGACAGCTTCGTGAAGTCGTACGAGCCCGAGGGCGCGGTCAGCGAGGAGGTCGGCCGCGTCACCGTCGCCGCCGACGGCATCGCCTACGTCGAGGGCCTCCCCGGCGCGATGGCGAACGAGCTGCTGCGGTTCGAGGACGGCACGCTCGGCCTCGCCCTGAACCTGGACGTCCGGGAGATCGGCGTCGTCGTCCTCGGCGAGTTCACGGGCATCGAGGAGGGGCAGGAGGTCCGCCGCACCGGCGAGGTCCTCTCCGTCCCCGTGGGCGAGGGCTACCTCGGCCGCGTCGTGGACCCGCTGGGCAACCCGATCGACGGTCTGGGCGACATCGAGAGCGAGGGCCGCCGCGCCCTCGAGCTCCAGGCGCCCGGCGTCATGCAGCGCAAGTCGGTGCACGAGCCGCTGCAGACCGGCATGAAGGCGATCGACTCGATGATCCCGATCGGTCGCGGTCAGCGTCAGCTGATCATCGGCGACCGGCAGACCGGCAAGACCGCGATCGCGATCGACACGATCATCAACCAGAAGGCCAACTGGGAGTCGGGCGACCCGAGCAAGCAGGTCCGCTGCATCTACGTCGCCGTCGGCCAGAAGGGCTCGACGATCGCCTCCGTGCGCGGCGCCCTCGAGGAGGCCGGCGCGCTGGAGTACACGACGATCGTCGCGGCCCCGGCGTCCGACCCGGCGGGCTTCAAGTACATCGCCCCGTACACCGGCTCGGCCATCGGCCAGCACTGGATGTACCAGGGCAAGCACGTGCTGGTCATCTTCGACGACCTGTCGAAGCAGGCCGAGGCCTACCGTGCCGTGTCGCTGCTGCTGCGCCGCCCGCCGGGCCGCGAGGCGTACCCCGGCGACGTCTTCTACCTGCACTCCCGTCTGCTCGAGCGCTGCGCCAAGCTCTCGGACGACCTGGGCGCGGGCTCGATGACCGGCCTGCCGATCATCGAGACCAAGGCGAACGACGTCTCGGCGTACATCCCGACCAACGTCATCTCCATCACCGACGGCCAGATCTTCCTGCAGTCGGACCTCTTCAACGCCGACCAGCGCCCGGCGGTCGACGTCGGTATCTCCGTCTCCCGAGTCGGCGGCGACGCGCAGATCAAGGCGATGAAGAAGGTCTCCGGCACGCTGAAGCTCGAGCTGGCGCAGTACCGCTCGCTCGAGGCGTTCGCGATGTTCGCGTCCGACCTCGACGCGGCGTCGCGCGGCCAGCTGGCCCGCGGTGCGGTGCTGATGGAGCTGCTCAAGCAGCCGCAGTACACGCCGTACCCGGTCGAGGACCAGGTCGCGTCCGTGTGGGCCGGCACCAAGGGCAAGCTCGACGACGTCCCGGTCGAGGACGTCAAGCGGTTCGAGTCCGAGATGCTCGACCACCTGCGTCGCCACACCTCGGTGCTCTCCACGATCGCCGAGACCGGCAAGCTCGAGCAGGACACCGAGGACGCGCTGGCCGCGGCCGTCGACGAGGTGCGCAACGGCTTCCTCAAGGCCGACGGCACGCCGCTCGTCGGCGGTGACGCCCAGGGCGAGGCCGCGGACGTCGAGCAGGAGCAGCTCGTCGTGCAGAAGAAGGCCTGAGCATGGCCGGTGGAGCCCAGCGCATCTACAAGCAGCGGATCAAGTCGACGCAGTCGCTGAAGAAGATGTTCCGCGCGCAGGAGCTGATCGCGGCCTCCCGCATCGGCAAGGCGCGGGCGCGCACCGCCGCGGCGGCACCGTACGAGCGGGCCATCACCCGCGCGGTGTCCGCGGTGGCGACGCACACGTCGACCAAGCACCCGCTGACGAGCGAGCGGCACGACACCGACCGCGTCGCGGTCCTCGTGATCGCGTCCGACCGCGGCATGGCCGGCGCCTACTCGGCGTCGATCATCCGAGAGACGGAGCGCCTGGTCGCGCAGCTGCAGGACGAGGGCAAGCAGGTCGAGCTCTACGCGACCGGCCGCCGCGCCGTCTCGTACTACAGCTACCGCGGGCGCCAGCTCGCGGGGCAGTGGTCGTACGGCTCGGACAGCCCGGACTCCGACGTCGCCGGCGAGATCGCCGACACGATGCTCGGGGCGTTCCTCGCCCCGGCGGACGAGGGCGGCGTCTCGGAGCTGCACGTCGTGTACACGCAGTTCGTCAACATGGTCACCCAGCGCCCGCGCGTCGTGCGGATGCTGCCCCTCGAGGTCGTCGAGGGCGTGGCCGTGCCCGGCGAGCACGACGCGTTCCCGCTGTACGACTTCGAGCCGTCGCCGGAGAGCGTCCTCGACGCCCTCCTGCCGCGGTACGTGCGCAGCCGCATCTTCAGCTTCATGCTCGACGCCGCGGCGTCCGAGCTGGCCGCGCGCCAGCGGGCGATGCACACGGCGACGGACAACGCCGAGGACCTGATCCGCACCTACACCCGCCTGGCCAACCAGGCCCGCCAGGCGGACATCACCCAGGAGATCAGCGAGATCGTCTCGGGTGCCGACGCCCTCGCGGCGTCATGACGCCCACCCTGACACCCGGAACGAACCCTTCGAAGCGAGGCAAGCAATGACCGCCACCACCGTGGAAGCCCCGGTCGAGCACCAGAGCGGACCCGGCGTGGGCCGTGTCGCGCGCGTGATCGGCCCCGTCGTCGACATCGAGTTCCCCGAGGACGCGATCCCCGACATCTACAACGCCCTGACGGTCGACATCGACCTGTCGTCGCAGGGCGAGGGCGAGAAGTCCTTCACCCTCATGCTCGAGGTCGCCCAGCACCTCGGCGACTCCCTGGTCCGCGCGATCGCGCTGAAGCCGACCGACGGCCTCGTGCGCGGCGCCGTCGTCACCGACACGGGCGCGCCGATCAGCGTGCCGGTCGGCGACATCACCAAGGGCAAGGTCTTCAACGTGACCGGCGACGTGCTGAACGCCGAGCCGGGCGAGAAGATCGAGATCACCGAGCGGTGGCCCATCCACCGCAAGCCCCCGGCCTTCGACCAGCTCGAGTCGAAGACGCAGATGTTCGAGACGGGCATCAAGTCGATCGACCTGCTCACCCCGTACGTCCAGGGTGGCAAGATCGGCCTCTTCGGTGGTGCGGGCGTCGGCAAGACGGTCCTCATCCAGGAGATGATCCAGCGCGTGGCGCAGGACCACGGCGGTGTGTCCGTGTTCGCCGGCGTCGGCGAGCGCACCCGTGAGGGCAACGACCTCATCGCGGAGATGGAGGAGGCCGGCGTCTTCGACAAGACGGCCCTGGTCTTCGGCCAGATGGACGAGCCGCCGGGCACGCGTCTGCGCGTCGCCCTGTCCGCGCTGACGATGGCGGAGTACTTCCGCGACGTGCGCAAGCAGGACGTGCTGCTCTTCATCGACAACATCTTCCGGTTCACGCAGGCCGGCTCCGAGGTGTCGACGCTGCTCGGCCGCATGCCGTCCGCGGTGGGCTACCAGCCCAACCTGGCCGACGAGATGGGCCTCCTGCAGGAGCGCATCACCTCGACGCGCGGTCACTCGATCACCTCGCTGCAGGCGATCTACGTGCCGGCGGACGACTACACCGACCCGGCTCCGGCGACCACGTTCGCCCACCTGGACGCGACGACCGAGCTCTCCCGCGAGATCGCGTCGAAGGGTCTGTACCCGGCGATCGACCCGCTGACCTCGACGTCCCGCATCCTCGACCCGCGCTACGTGGGCCAGGAGCACTACGACGTCGCCACCCAGGTGAAGTCGATCCTGCAGCGCAACAAGGAGCTGCAGGACATCATCGCGATCCTCGGTGTGGACGAGCTCTCGGAGGAGGACAAGACGGTCGTCGCGCGTGCGCGCCGCATCCAGCAGTTCCTCTCCCAGAACACCTACATGGCGAAGAAGTTCACCGGCGTGGAGGGTTCCACCGTGCCGCTGAGCGAGACCATCGAGGCGTTCAAGAAGATCGCCGAGGGCGAGTTCGACCACATCGCCGAGCAGGCGTTCTACAACATCGGCGGCCTCGAGATGCTCGAGGAGAACTGGGCCCGGATCCAGAAGGAGTACGGGGCCTGACGGTCTCGTCCCGCCGCGTCGCCC
>NZ_JBHVBO010000115.1:0-13726 GCF_042668085.1 Isoptericola sp. NPDC057391
GGGCGCACCAGCTCGAGGCGCCCGGTCGCCGGGGCGCGATGCGGGCCGCGGTCAGCGGCGGTCGAGCCGCACCTGGCGGTTGACGTCCTTGTACAGCAGGTAGCGGAACGGCTTCGGCCCCCCGGCGTAGCAGGCCTGCGGGCAGAAGGCGCGCAGCCACATGAAGTCGCCCTCCTGCACCTCGACCCAGTCGCCGTTGAGGCGGTACACGGCCTTGCCCTCGAGCACGTACAGGCCGTGCTCCATGATGTGCGTCTCCGCGAACGGGATGGAGCCGCCGGGCTGGAACGTCACGATGTTGACGTGCATGTCGTGCGCCAGGTCGTCGGGGTCGACGAAGCGCGTGGTGGCCCAGGCGCCGTCGGTGTCCGGCATGGGGCGCGGCTCGATGTCCTGCTCGCGGGTGACGAAGGTCTTCGCCTCGTAGCCGTCGATCCGCTCGTAGACCTTGCGGACCCACTGGAAGGCGGCCTTGGCGTCCGAGCGGTTGTGCAGCGACCACTCGTCGCCGGCGGCGAGGTAGGCGTACCCGCCGGGCTCGAGGGTGTGCTCCTCGCCGCCCACCGTGAGGGTCAGCGTGCCCTCCGTGACGAAGACGACGGACTGCACCGTGTCCTCGATCTCGCCGCGGTCGGCGCCGCCGCCCGGGGAGACCTCGACGACGTACTGGGCGAACGTGGTCGCGAAGCCCTCGACGGGGCGCGCGAGCACCCAGAGGCGGGTCTTGTCCCAGCCGGGCAGGTTGGAGGTGACGATGTCGCGCAGCACGCCCCGCGGGATGACGGTGTACGCCTCCGTGACGATCGCGCGGTCGGTGAGCAGCTCCTCCTGCCCGGGCAGCCCGCCCTGCGGGGTGTAGTAGCGGGTGGTCTGCGGGCCTGGCTGGGTCATCGTCGCGCTCCTCGCTCGGGCGGTCCGGCAGCCCTGCCGGTTTCCGCGTGTCGGAATTGAGATTCTGCTTTGCGAGATTAGTCGTCGCCGGATCGAGGGTCAAGCCGCCCGACCATCGTGCCTCGGTACGACGACGCCGGCGCCCCGCGGGTGCGGGACGCCGGCGCTGCGTGCGGGCCGGGGGCGGGCTCAGTCCGTGCCGGCCCCGGCGCGGAACTCGTCCTCGAGGATGCTCATGACGATGGCGTCCGCCCAGCCCTGCCCGTCGCGGAAGGCGTCGCGCAGGCGCCCCTCCTCGCGGAAGCCGAGCGAGTCGTACAGGGCACGGGCCCGCGGGTTGACGCTGATCACCGCGAGGCTCACGCGGTGCAGGCCCGGGCCGGAGGCGCCGTCGAACGCGAAGCGCAGGACCTCCCCGATGGCCTCGCGCCCGTAGCCGCGGCCCCGGTAGTCCGGCATCATCCGCAGGCGCAGGTTCGCCGACCGGAGCGTGAGGTCCACCTGGTCGAGGGCGATCTCGCCGAGCAGCTCGTCGCTGACCAGCTCCCCGTCCCGCACGGCGGCGGACGTGATCGCCCAGTCGAACCGGCCGGGCAGGTCCGCCGCGCTCGCGGCCCAGGAGTCCACCTCGGCGCGGGACGACGCGGCGTTGGTGCCCATGCCCGTCAGCCGGCCGCCGTCCGGGTCGCGCAGCGACGCCCAGAGGCGGTCGGCGTCCCGCGCCTCGATCGGGCGCAGGCGCACGAGCTCCCCGTGCAGGACGGGCGACCGCATCAGCCGATCCTCTCCAGCACCAGCTCCCGGACGCGCTTGGCGTCCGCCTGCCCCTTGGTCGCCTTCATCACCGCGCCGATGATGGCGCCGACCGGGCCCTGGTTGCCGCCGCGCACCTTCTCGACGATGTCGGGCTGCGCCGCGAGCGCCGCGTCGATGGCCTCGAGGAGCGGGCCGTCGTCGGACACGACTTCCAGGCCGCGCGCCACGACGACCGCCTCCGGGTCGCCCTCGCCGGCGAGCACGCCGTCGAGCACCTGGCGGGCGATCTTGTCGTTGATGCGGCCGGCGTCGACGAGCCGCTGGAGCTCGCCGATCTGGGCGGGCGTGATCGCGAGGTCCGCGAGCTCGACCTCGTCCTGCTTGGCGCGGCGGGCCAGCTCGCCCATCCACCACTTGCGCGCGGCGGCGGGCGTGGCGCCGGCGGCGACGGTCGCCTCGATGAGGTCGAGCGCGCCCGCGTTCACGACGTCGCGCATCTCCGCGTCCGCGAAGCCCCACTCGTCGTGCAGGCGGCGGCGCCGGGCCTGCGGCAGCTCGGGCAGCGTCGCGCGGATCTCCTCGACCCACTCGCGCGACGGCGCGACGGGCACGAGGTCGGGCTCCGGGAAGTACCGGTAGTCCTCGGCGTCCGACTTCACGCGGCCGGGCGAGGTGGAGCCGTCCTCCTCGTGGAAGTGCCGGGTCTCCTGGATCACGGTCTCGCCGGCGTCGAGGATCCCCGCCTGGCGCGAGATCTCGTACCGCACCGCGCGCTCCACGGAGCGGAAGGAGTTGACGTTCTTCGTCTCCGTGCGCGTGCCGAGCGGGGCGTCGGGCGTCGCGCGCAGCGACAGGTTGACGTCGGCGCGGACGTTGCCGCGCTCCATGCGTGCCTCGGACACGTCGAGCACGCGGAAGATGTCACGCAGGGCCTGCACGTAGGCGCGGGCCACCTCGGGCGCCCGCTCCCCCGCGCCGGTGATCGGCTTGGTGACGATCTCGACGAGCGGCACGCCGGCGCGGTTGTAGTCGACCAGCGAGTACTCGGCGCCGTGGATGCGGCCGGCGGAGCCGCCGACGTGCGTGTTCTTGCCGGCGTCCTCCTCCATGTGCGCGCGCTCGATCTCGACGCGGTGCACCGTGCCGTCCTCGAGCTCGACGTCGAGCCAGCCGTCGAAGGCGATCGGCTCGTCGTACTGCGACGTCTGGAAGTTCTTCGGCACGTCCGGGTAGAAGTAGTTCTTCCGGGCGAACCGGCAGCTCTCCGCGATCTGGCAGTTGAGCGCCAGGCCGATGCGGATCGCGTACTCGACGGCGGTGCCGTTGACGACGGGCAGCGCGCCCGGCAGGCCGAGCGACACCGGCGTGGTCTGCGTGTTCGGCTCCGCGCCGAACGACTGCTCGGCCGGGCAGAACATCTTGGTGCGGGTGCCGAGCTCGACGTGCACCTCGATGCCGATCACCGGGTCGTAGCGGCGCACGGCGTCGTCGTAGGAGACGAGAGCAGGGGTCGTGGTGGTCACAGCGATGATCTCCTTCTCGTCAGCCCAGCTGAGGTGCGCGGGACAGCAGCGGGGCGCCCCAGGTGGACTCGAGGGCCGACTCGAGCGCGGCACCGACGCGGTAGAGGCGGTCGTCCGCCTTCGCCGGCGCGAGGATCTGGAACCCGACGGGCAGGCCGTCGTCGGACAGCCCGTTGGGCACCGAGATGCCCGGCACGCCGGCGAGGTTGGCCGGGATGGTCGCGACGTCGTTGAGGTACATCGCCAGCGGGTCGTCCAGCTTCTCCCCCAGCGGGAACGCCGTCGTGGGCGCGGTGGGCGACACCAGCACGTCCGCCTGCGCGAACGCGGCGTCGAAGTCGCGCTGGATGAGCGTGCGGACCTTCTGCGCGCTGCCGTAGTAGGCGTCGTAGTACCCGGCCGAGAGCGCGTAGGTGCCGAGGACGACGCGGCGCTTGACCTCGTCGCCGAACCCGGCGCCGCGGGTGGCGGCCATGACGCGCTCGGCGGTGACCGGGCCGTCGGTCGGCTCGACGCGCAGGCCGAAGCGCATGCCGTCGAACTTCGCGAGGTTGCTCGACGCCTCCGCGGGCATGATCAGGTAGTACGCGGCGAGCGCGTAGTCGAAGCTCGGGCAGGAGACCTCGACGACCTCGGCCCCGGCCTTGGTCAGCAGCTCGAGCGACTCGTGGAAGCGCGCGAGCACGCCTGGCTGGTAGCCCTCGCCCTGCAGCTGCGTGACGACGCCGACCTTGAGGCCGGACAGGTCGCCCAGCGCGCCCTGGCGCGCGGCCTCGACCAGCGGCGGCAGCGGCTCGGGGATGGACGTCGAGTCGCGCGGGTCGTGGCCGCCGATGAGCTCGTGCAGCAGCGCCGAGTCGAGCACCGTGCGGGTCACGGGGCCGGCCTGGTCCAGCGACGAGGCCATGGCGATGAGGCCGTAGCGCGAGACGCCGCCGTACGTGGGCTTCACGCCGACCGTGCCGGTGACGGCGCCCGGCTGACGGATCGAGCCGCCGGTGTCGGTGCCGATCGCGAGCGGCGCCTCGAAGGCGGCGACGGCCGCGGCGGAGCCGCCGCCCGAGCCGCCGGGGATGCGGTCGAGGTCCCACGGGTTGTGGGTGTTGCCGAACGCGGAGTGCTCGGTGGAGGAGCCCATCGCGAACTCGTCCATGTTCGTCTTGCCGAGGATCGGCAGGCCCGCCGCGCGGAGCCTCTCGACGAGCGTCGCGTCGTACGGCGGGATCCAGCCCTCGAGGATCTTGGAGCCGGCCGTGGAGGGCAGGCCCTTCGTCACGACGACGTCCTTGACGGCGATCGGCACGCCGGCCAGCGGGTGCAGCTGCTCGCCGGCGGCGCGGCGGGCGTCGACGTCGGCGGCCGTGGCCAGCGCGTCGTCCTCGCTCACGTGCAGGAAGGCGTGCACGTCGCCGTCGACGGCCGCGATGCGGTCCAGGTGGGCGCGCGTGGCCTCGACGCTGGAGGCCTCCTTGCGCGCGAGGGTCTCGGCGAGCTCGGCCGCGGACAGCCGGGTCAGGTCCGTCATCTCACTCCTCCCCGAGGATCTGCGGGACGGCGAAGCGCCCGTCCTGCGCGTCGGGCGCGGCGGCCAGCACGTCGGCCACGGGCAGCGCCGGCTGGGGCACGTCCTCGCGGAACACGTTCGTCAGGGGCAGCGGGTGGCTGGTGGCCGGCACGTCGGGGGTCGCGACCTCGCGCACGCGGGCGATGGAGTCGACGATGACGTCGAGCTCGCCGGCGAGCCGGTCGACCTCGTCGTCGCGCAGGTCGATCCGGGCCAGGGCGGCGACGCGCGCGACCTCGTCTCGGGAGATGGTGGACATGGCCGCCAGTCTAGTGGTCGGCACATGTCCGGGAGGTTGTCTCCACGTCACTCCCGGGACGACGGTGCAGACGGCGAGACGGCCGGGACCACGCCACACAGAACGTGGTCCCGGCCGTCTCCGGTCCGGCGGTGCTCGGCGCCCCCGTCGCAGCCGAGCGTGCCGGGTTTCCTCAGTCCATCCGCTCGTAGGCGGCCGTCGTGAGGAAGTCGATGTACTCGTCGGCGACGGCCACGTCCATGAACGTGGCGCGCGCCTCGTCGAAGGCGGCGGCGCCGCCCGGGAGCTTCGCCACCTCCTCCTCGACGATGCGGTCGACGAGCTCCCGCGTCACCTTCTCGCCCGTGTCGGCGAGGACGACGTCGTTGTGCAGCCACTGCCACACCTGGGAGCGGGAGATCTCCGCGGTCGCGGCGTCCTCCATGAGGCCGAAGATGGCGACGGCGCCGAGGCCGCCCAGCCAGGCCTGGAGGTACTGGATGCCGACGGAGACGTTGTTGCGCAGGCCGGCCTCGGTGACGGTGCCGGGGGTCTTGTCGACCGACAGCAGGTCGGCGGCCGTGACGCTCACGTCCTCGCGCGTGCGGTCGATCTGGTTCGGCCGGTCGCCGAGCACCGCCGTGAAGGCCTCCTTGCACGTGGCGACCATGCCGGGGTGCGCCACCCAGGAGCCGTCGAAGCCGTCGCCGGCCTCGCGCGCCTTGTCGGCGCTCACCTTGGCGTAGGCCTGCTCGTTGGCCTCGGCGTCCTTGCTCGGGATGAACGCGGCCATGCCGCCGATGGCGTGCGCGCCGCGCTTGTGGCAGGTGCGGACCAGCAGTTCGGTGTAGGCCCGCATGAACGGCACCGTCATCGTGATCTGGTTGCGGTCGGGCAGCAGGAACTCCGAGCCGCGGGTGCGGAAGTTCTTCACGACGGAGAACAGGTAGTCCCAGCGGCCGGCGTTGAGGCCCGCCGAGTGCTCGCGCAGCTCGTAGAGGATCTCCTCCATCTCGAACGCGGCCGGGATGGTCTCGATGAGCACCGTGGCGCGGATGGTGCCGCGCGGGATCCCGAGCGCGTCCTGGGCGAGGACGAACGCGTCGTTCCACAGCCGCGCCTCGAGGTGCGACTCCATCTTCGGCAGGTAGAAGTACGGCCCGAGGCCCTTGGCGATCTGCCGCAGGCCGGCGGTCGCGACGTAGAGCGCGAAGTCGACCAGGGACCCCGACGTCTCCTGGCCGTCGACGAGGATGTGCTTCTCGCTCATGTGCCACCCGCGGGGGCGCATGATGATCGTCGCGAGCTCGTCGTCCGGCTTCAGCTCGTAGCGCTTGCCGTTCGACTCGTTGGTGAAGTCGATGGTGCGGTTGATCGCGTCGAGCAGGTTGAGCTGGCCGCCGACCACGCTGCGCCACTGCGGCGTGTTGGCGTCCTCCTGGTCCGCGAGCCAGCACTTCGCGCCCGAGTTGAGCGCGTTGATGGTCATCTTGCGGTCGGTCGGGCCGGTGATCTCCACGCGGCGGTCGACCAGCCCGGGGGCCGGCTCCGCGACCTTCCAGGAGTCGTCGGCGCGGATGTGCGCGGTCTCCGGGAGGAAGTCGAGCGTGCCGCCGTCGGCGAGCGCCTGGCGGCGACGCTGCCGCGCCTCCAGCAGCTCCAGGCGGCGGGCGCCCAGCTCGCGCTGCAGGGTCACGATCAGGTCGAGCGCGGCCGGGGTGAGCACCTCGGTGTCGCGCTCGCCGATCTCGGCGGTGATGGTCAGGCCGTCGGGGAGCTCCACGACAGTCCCTCCTTGTTTCTCGTTCTACGGGGGTGTGCTGCGGCCGTGCGTCCATTGCACAGCGGAATTCGTATTACGCCTAGCGGAATCCTGTCAGGGCGACCCTACCGGGTCACGGAAGCTCAGGCACCCACCAGCTGCGCGCGCAGCGCGGCGACGTGACCGGTCGCCTCGACGTCGTACTCGGCGGTGCGGAGCGTGCCGTCCGGGTCGACGACGAAGGTGCAGCGGTGCACGCCGTCGAACGTCCGGTCGCCGATCGTCTTGGGGCCCCACGTGCCGTAGGCGTCGGCCACGGCGTGGTCCGCGTCGCTCAGCAGGGGGAACGTCAGGCGCTCGGCCTCCACGAAGGCGCGGATGTCGTCGACCGGGTCCGCGGATACCCCGACCACGGCGTACCCGGCCCCCGCGAGCGACGCGAGGTTGTCGCGGAAGTCGCACGCCTCGGTGGTGCACCCGGGGGTGCCCGCCTTGGGGTAGAAGTACACGACCACGCCCTTGTCCGCGCGCGCACGGACGTCGGCGAGGGAGACCGGCGAGCCGGCGGAGTCGGGCAGGGTGAAGTCGGGGGCGGCGTCGCCGGGCTGCAGTCGCGTCATGTCGGTCGTCCTTCGTGTCGTTCTCGTCGTTCTCGTCGTTCTCTGCTCAGGCCTCGCCGCGGCGCAGCAGGGTGCCGGTGGGCTCGTCGCCTACGGGACGCCCCCGCAGCAGCGTGCGCCGCACCACGCCCGTGAGGTCGTGACCGGCGTACGGCGTGACCGGGTTCTTGTGGTGCAGGCGCGTCGGGTCGACGAGGAACGTCGCCTCGGGCGCGAAGACCGCGAGGTCCGCGTCCTTGCCCACCGCGATGCCGCCCTTGCGCTCCAGGCCGACCAGCGCGGCCGGGCCGGCGGACATCCAGCCCACGACCTCCGCGAGCGGGACGCCGCGCCGGCGCGCCTCGGTCCAGACGACGGCGAGGCCGAGCTGCAGCGACGCGACGCCGCCCCACGCCTCGGCGAAGTCGCCCGACGCCGGCTGCTTGAGCTCGGCGGTGGCCGGCGAGTGGTCCGTCACGACGACGTCGATCAGGCCGTCGCGCAGGCCCTGCCAGAGGCGGTCCTGGTTGTCGTGCTCGCGGATCGGCGGGCAGCACTTGTAGGCGGTCGCGCCGTCGGGCACGTGGTCGGCGTCCAGCGACAGGTAGTGCGGGCACGTCTCGACCGTGAGGCGCAGGCCCTCCGCGCGGGCGGCCGCGATCATCGGCAGCGAGTCGGCGTCGGACAGGTGCAGCACGTGCGCGCGGGCGCCCGTGGCGCGGGCCGCGTCGATGAGTGCGGCGATCGCCGTGGACTCGGCCTTGGCCGGGCGGGAGGCGAGGAAGTTCTTGTACGTGGGACCGGGCTCCTGCGGGGCGTCATCGAGCGTGCCCGGGTCCTCCGCGTGCACGATCATCAGCGCGTCGAAGGTCGTCAGCTCCGCGAGGTCGGCGCGCAGCTCGGCGTCCTCCAGGTGGCCGAACTCCGGCACGCCCGAGTCGGCGAGGAAGCACTTGAAGCCGAACACCCCGGCGTCGTGCAGCGGGCGCAGGTCCGCGGTGTTGCCGGGCACCGCCCCGCCCCAGAAACCGACGTCGACGAACGCCTGGTCCGCCGCGCGCGCCTTCTTGACCTCCAGGTTCGCGACCGAGGTCGTGGGCGGCAGCGAGTTGAGCGGCATGTCGACGATCGTCGTGACGCCCCCCGCCGCCGCGGCGCGCGTGGCGGTGGCGAAGCCCTCCCACTCGGTGCGGCCGGGCTCGTTGACGTGCACGTGCGAGTCGACGAGGCCGGGCAGCAGCACCTCGTCCTCGGCGAGCTCCAGCACCTCGGTGCCGGCCAGGCCGGTGCCGAGCGGCACGACGGCGACGATGCGGCCGTCGGTCACGCCCACCTCGACGGCGCGCTCCCCCTCGGGGGTGACGGCGCGGGCGGCGCGGACGACGAGGTCGTGGGTCATGCGTTCTCCAGGGTGTTCAGGGCCGGGGTGTTCAGGGCCGGGGTGATCAGCGCCGGCAGGTGGTCGGCGAGCCGCGCGGCGAGGGACTCGAGCAGGGGGCCCGCCTCGGCGATGCAGCGGGCGACGTCCGGCTCGACGTCGGTCAGGGCGTGCACCGCGCCGAGGCCGGCGGCGGCCGCCGTCTCGCGGCTGAGGGCGGTGCGGCCGCACACCGCGACCGTGGGGACGCCGGCGGCGGCCGCGGCGGCGGCCACGCCGACCGGCGTCTTGCCGTGCAGGGACTGCAGGTCGAGGCTGCCCTCGCCGGTGACGACCAGGTCGACCCCCGCGAGGCGGTCCGCGAAGCCCGTGAGGGCCAGCACCTCCTCGACGCCGGGGCGGCGCTCGGCGCCGAGCAGCAGGCAGGCGAAGCCCACGCCGCCCGCGGCCCCCGCGCCGGGCTCGGCGGCGTACCCGCGGGCGCCGGTGACGCCGACCGTGGCGAGCACGTCGACCCACGTGGCCAGGCCGAGCTCGAGCTCGGCCACCGTCGCCGCGTCGGCGCCCTTCTGCGGGCCGTACACGGCGGCCGCGCCCTGCTCGCCGAGCAGCGGGTTGTCCACGTCGCTCGCCAGGACGATCTCGGTGTCGGCCAGCGCGGGGTGCAGCCCCGCGAGGTCGACGTCGGTCAGCTCGTGCAGGTGGCCGCCGCCGTCGGCGAGGTCCCCCGCCCCGGACGCGAGGCGCGCGCCGAGCGCGGCGAGCATGCCCGCTCCGCCGTCGGTGCTGGCCGAGCCCCCCACCCCGACGACGATCTCCCGCGCGCCGGCGTCCAGGGCGTGCGCGATGACCTCGCCCAGCCCGCGCGACGTGGCGGCGAGGGCCGTGCCCGGCGTCGGGGTCACCTGGGCGAGACCGGTGACGGCCGCCATCTCGACCACCGCGGTGGCCCCGCGGCGGGCGTACCGGGTGGCGACCGGGTCCCCGAGGGGCCCCGTCGCCACCAGGTCCACCGGGGTGTACCCGGCGGCGAGGGCGGCCTCCAGCGTGCCCTCGCCGCCGTCGGCCACGGGCAGCTCGTCGGTGACGACGCCGGGCACCGCCCGCCGCAGGCCGGCCGCCAGGTGGGCGGCCACCTCGCCGGCGGTCAGGGAGCCCTTGAACTTGTCCGGGGCGAGCAGCACGCGCGCCGCGGTCGGTCCGGTCGTCGTCCGTGTCGGCGTCATTGTCGCTCCACCCCCTCGTCCGTCGGGCCTTCCCGTCCTCGTCATCGTCTCTCCCGTCGCCGTCGTCGGGTACCGCTCAGCCGGTCGTGCTCGGCCGGTCGTGCTCGGTCGGTCGCGCTCAGTCCAGCAGCGCGATGGCCGTGGGCGAGTCCTCGGCCGAGATGGCCAGGTCCTCGAACTCGTTCACGCCGTTGAGCTCGGCGCCCATCGCGATGTTGGTGACGCGCTCGAGGATGACCTCGACCACCACGGGGACGCGGAACTCCGCCGTCATGGCCTGGGCCTTGGCGAACGCGGCGCCCAGGTCCTCCGGGTCCTTGACGCGGATCGCCTTGCAGCCCAGGGCCTCGGCGACCTTGACGTGGTCCACGCCGTAGCCCTCGGTCTCCGCCGAGTTGATGTTCTCGAACGCGAGGGACACGTGGTAGTCCATCTCGAACGCGCGCTGCGACTGGCGGATCAGGCCCAGGTACGCGTTGTTCACCACCACGTGCACGTACGGCAGGTGGTGCTGCGCGCCCACGGCGAGCTCCTCCAGCATGAACTGGAAGTCGTAGTCGCCGGAGAGCGCGACGACGTTGCCGTCGGGCAGCGCCCGCGAGACGCCGAGCGCGGCCGGGCCGGTCCAGCCCAGCGGGCCCGCCTGGCCGGCGTTGATCCAGTGCCGCGGGTTGTACGTGTGCAGCAGCTGCGCGCCGGCGATCTGCGACAGGCCGATCGTGGTCACGTAGACCGTGTCGCGGCCGAAGGCCTTGTTCATCTCCTCGTACACGCGCTGCGGCTTGATCGGAATCTCGGTGAAGTGCGTCTTGCGCTGCAGCTTCCCCTTGCGCTCCTGCGCCGAGGCGGCCCACGCCGACCAGTCCGGCACCTGGCCGGCGGCCTTGCGCTCGGCCGCGACCTCGAGCGCGGTGCGCAGGAAGGCGCCCGCGTCGGAGACCACGCCGTAGTCGGGCGCGAACACGCGGCCGATCTGCGTGGGCTCGATGTCGACGTGCACGAAGGTGCGCCCCTCGGTGTACGTCTTCAGGCCGCCGGTGTGGCGGTTGGCCCACCGGTTGCCGACGCCGATGACGAAGTCCGACTCCAGGAACGTCGCGTTGCCGTAGCGGTGCGACGTCTGGATGCCGACCATGCCCGCGGTCAGCGGGTGGTCGTCGGGGATCGCGCCCCAGCCCATGAGGGTCGGGACCACGGGCACGCCGAGGGTCTCGGCGAGCTCGACCAGCTCGGCCTCCGCGCCGGCGTTGATGATGCCGCCGCCGGCGACGATCAGCGGGCGCTCCGCGGCCAGCAGCATGTCGATCGCCTTGGCGACCTGCTCGCGCGTGGCCTGCGGGCGCTCCACGGGCAGCGGCTCGTAGGTCTCCGGGTCGAACTCGATCTCGGTCATCTGCACGTCGATCGGCAGGTCGATGAGCACCGGACCGGGACGGCCGGAGCGCATCAGCTGGAACGCGCGCTGGAAGACGCCCGGCACCTGCGACGCCTCGAGGACCGTCTTGGCCAGCTTGGTGACCGGCGCGGCGATCGACGCGATGTCGACGGCCTGGAAGTCCTCCTTGTCGAGCTTGGCCACCGGGGCCTGGCCCGTGATGCACAGCATCGGGATCGAGTCGGCCCACGCGGCGTACAGGCCGGTGATCATGTCGGTGCCCGCGGGGCCCGACGTGCCGATGCAGATGCCGATGTTGCCGCGCTCGGCGCGCGAGTAGCCGTCGGCCATGTGCGACGCGCCCTCGACGTGCCGGGCGAGCACGTGGTGGATGCCGCCGTGCTGGCGCATGGCGTCGTAGAACGGGTTAATGGCGGCGCCGGGGAGGCCGAAGGCCTCGGTGGCACCCTCCTTCGCCAGGATGGCGACCGCGGCGTCGACCGCTCGCATGCGGGGCATGGTGCTCTCCTTCGAGTCTTCTGGGTCGTTTCGGGGCGGTCAGTCGCGACCGGACAGCCGCGCGATGGCGTTGAACAGGCCGGAGTGGTCCAGCGAGCCGTCGCCCTCGGCGCGGGCCGCGGCCATGAGTTGCGCGACGACGGCGCCGACGGGGGCCACGACGCCCTGCTCGCGGGCGGCGGTCGTGAAGATGCCGAGGTCCTTGTGGTGCAGGTCGATGCGGAAGCCGGGGGCGAACTCGCGGCCCAGCATCTTCTCGGCCTTCTGGTTGAGCACGGCGGAGCCGGCGAGGCCGCCGCCGAGGACCTTGACGGCCGCCTCGGTGTCCACGCCGAACGCCTCGAGGAAGATCACGGCCTCGGCGAGCAGCGCGATGTTGCCGGCGACGATGAGCTGGTTCGCGGCCTTGACCGTCTGGCCCGAGCCCGACGGGCCGACGTGCACGACCGTCTTGCCCACGGCGTCGAAGACGTCGGAGGCCGCGGCGAAGTCCTCGGCCGAACCGCCGACCATGATCGACAGCGCGGCGTTCTTGGCGCCCGCCTCGCCGCCGGAGACCGGGGCGTCGAGGTAGCGGAAGCCCGCGGCCTTCGCCTGCTCGGCCAGAGCGATGGTGACGTCCGGGCGGATCGACGAGAAGTCGACGATCAGCGTGCCCGGCTGCGCGTTCGCGAACACGCCGTCGTCGCCGGTGAGCACGCCCTCGACGTCCGGCGAGTCCGGGACCATGACGGCGACGACGTCCGCGGCCTTGACGGCCTCGGCGACGGAGGAGGCGGCGGTGCCGCCGGCCTCGACGAGGGGCTGGGCCTTGGCGGCCGTGCGGTTGTAGCCGACGACGGTGTGTCCGGCGTTCTGCAGGTGGACGGCCATCGGGCTGCCCATGATGCCGAGGCCAATGAAGGCGATGGTGCTCATGATCGTGTCCCTTTCGGAAGGTCGGGGTCGCTGCGGTGCGGGGCGCTCAGCGCGCGGAGCGCTCGGTGCGGGGCAGCCAGGCGAACGGGTCGGCGTCGGCCGTCTTGTACTCGAGGCCGATGGGGCCGGCGTAGCCGGCGGCGCGGAGGTCGCCGATCCAGCGCTGGATCGGCAGGTCCCCGCTGCCCGGGGCGCCACGGCCCGGGGCGTCGGCGACCTGCACGTGGGCGATCCGGTCGCCGTAGGTCTTGAGGTCGAGGTCCACGTCCGAGCCGTTGACCGACAGGTGGTAGACGTCGAACAGCAGGCCGAGGTTGGTCGCGCCGTGCTCGTCGTGGACCCGGTCGAGGACGGCGACGGCGTCGGCCGACGTCTTCAGCGGGTAGGCGGGGGTGCCGGACACCGGCTCCACCAGCACGGTGCCGCCGATGCGCTCGACGGCCTTCGCGGCCAGAGCGAGGTTCTCGGCACCGAGCGCGTCCTGCGCGGCCGGGTCCTCGCCGTCCACGCGGTTGCCGTACAGGGCGTTGAACGCGCGGCAGCCGGTGCGCTCGCCGATGCGGGCCACGACGTCGAGGTTGGCGCGCAGGTCCGCCGAGCGCTCGGGCCACGAGATGAGGCCGCGGTCGCCGCCCGGCATGTTGCCGGCGTCGAAGTTGAGGCCGGTGAGCTGCACGCCGGCGTCGGACAGCGCCCCGACGAACGCGTCGATCTCGTCGGCCGCGGGCGTCGGCGTGGCGAAGGGCCACCAGAACTCGACGCCGTCGAAGCCGGCCGCCTTCGCGGCCGCCGGACGCTCCAGGAGCGGCAGGTCCGTGAGGAGGATCGAGCAGTTCACGGTGTAGGGGATCTGGTCCGTCATCGCTGACTCGCTTTCGCCAGATGGAAGATTGGTTCCTTGTAGTGAAAACGCTACGACGCGTCGGCCGCATCGGTCAACCCCTGCCCGAACGACGGACGGCCCGGCAGGACGTCGT
>NZ_JBHVBO010000116.1:0-13593 GCF_042668085.1 Isoptericola sp. NPDC057391
TCCCCGGGCGGCGGGGCGTCGTCGTTCCCCACGGTCCACCGGGATCCGGTCAGGATCGGAGAAGCGCTGCGGGCCGGCGCTCCCTAGCGTGGGCGGTGCGACGCCGACGGGGCGCCGCACCACCAGCCGGGAGGAACGTCATGGCCACGTCCGAGGGTCTGAGCGCCGACGAGCGCGCCGCCGTCAAGCAACGCGCCAAGGAGCTGCGCGAGCAGGAGAAGGCGGGGAGGAACCGCGCCGCCGGCGAGAAGGCGGTGCGCGAGGCGATCGAGCCCCTCGAGGGCACCGACCGCGAGATCGCCGAGGGGCTGTACCGGGTCGTGACCGAGGTCGCGCCCGCGCTGGTGCCGAAGACGTACTACGGCATGCCGGGCTTCGCGAACGCCGACGGCAAGATCGTCGTGTTCATGCAGCCCGCCGCCAAGTTCGGCACCCGTTACGCGACCGTCGGCTTCGAGGGCGTGGCACAGCTCGACGACGGCGACTTCTGGCCGACCGCCTTCGCCGTGCTCGCCTGGACCCCCGCGTTCGAGGAGAGGCTCACCGCGCTGGTGCGCGCCGCGGCGGGCTGACGCCTCAGCGCACCTCGGCGCGCACGACCTCGGACACGCCCCGGGCGGCGAGCGCCGCCGGGTCGGCCGCGGTCGTGCTCGTCACGACGGTGACGTCCGCGCCGCGCTCGCGCAGCTCGTGCCACAGCTCGAAGACGGCACCACCCGGCCCGAGCGAGGGCCGCGAGCGCGGGAGGTCGGCGTCGTCGACGTCGACCACGACGCCGACGGTGCGCGGCTGCGCGAGCGTCAGCGCGCCGCGCCGGGCGTCCGCGACGACCTCGGCGAACCGGTGGCCGAGCGGCTTGACCCGGTTCTCGGTGTCGAGCAGCCCGAGCGAGTACTCGAGGTCCTTGTAGTCCGCGAGCTCGCGCGTGACGTCGTGCGAGCACCACCAGGTGACGGCGAACAGGTCGCTCGAGGTGAGGGCCGCCTCGACCGTGCGCGAGCAGAACTCGGGCATCTCCGCCTCGGCGAGGTTCATCGACGGGGCTCCGACCTCCTGGAGCCACACCTGGCGCCCCGGGTCCGTGGCGAAGGCCTTCGACAGCTCGATCATCCACTCCGCGTGCCGCACGGACTGCGGCGAGAGGGCGCCGTAGCGCGCCGCCGTGCCGTTGAAGATCCAGGAGTGCACGGTCGTCATGTCGCCGAGGCGCGCCGCGTGCTCGGGCAGGAACGAGTGGTCGTCCCAGTACCAGAGGTGGTCGTTCTCGCTGTGCACGACGACGTGGCGCGGGTCGCGGTCGCGCGGCGCCTCCAGGAGCGAGGTGAGCCAGTGGGTCACCTGGTCGGTCGTGGCCGGCATGGCCGCCGGGTTCGGCTCCAAGAACTGGTTGAGCTCGTTCCCGAGCGTGAGGCCCAGGAAGTTCGGGCGGTCGCGCACGGCGTCGTAGACGGCGGCCACGAGGGCGGCCTGGGCGTCGACCGCGCCCTGGTCGGCGAACATGTTGCCGTCGTGCCAGTTCACGAGCCACGCCGGGACGAAGTCGAAGCCCGACATGTGGCCCTGGATGACGTCGACCGCGACGTCGAGCCCGAACTCGGCGGCGACGTCGGTCACCAGCGCGACGTCGTCGAGGGCACGCCGACGGACCAGCGTGCGGTTCGGCTGCAGCACGGGCCACAGGGGGAAGACGCGGACGTGGTCGACCCCGAGCCCGGCGATCGCCTCGAAGTCGGCGCGGACGACGTCGGGGTCGACGGCCATCCACTGGAACATCCAGTCACGGGACGGGGTGTAGTTGACGCCGAAGCGCGGCACGGTCGAAGTCAAGGTGCTTCCTCGCTGTGTCGGGGTTGCTGCTGTGTCGGGGTGCTGGGGTGGTGACCGGGGGCCGGCGCCGTCGAGTCGCGGACCACCAGCCGGCGGCCGCTGACGGTCCGGGACTCGGCGGCCTCGCCGCGCACGAGTCGTTCGAGCAGCGCGACCGCGGTGCGCGCGCTCTCCTCGACGGGGGCGTCGAGGGCGGTGAGCCGCGGCCGCACGAGGGAGGAGACCCAGGAGTCCTCCCAGGCCACCACGGACAGCTGGTCCGGCACCCGGACGCCGACCTCCGGCGCGTGCGCGACGATCTGGGCGGCGATCGACTCGCTGTCGACGACGATGGCGGTGGCGGCGCCGAGCCTGCCGAGGAGCTCCGCGACCGGGTCGTCGGCCGCCGGGTCCCAGGCGACGAAGCCTGCCTCGATCCCCAGCTCGGCGGCCGCGCTCGCGAAGCGCCGGTCGCGGGCCCCGGTGTGCGCGAGGCCGGGGGCGTCGGTGACGCGGGCGACGCTGCGGTGGCCCAGGCCGGCGAGGTGGTCGAGGACGGTGGTGAACGCCGACTCGTCCTGCACGGTGACGGCGGCGACGCCGTCCTCGACCGGCGCCCCGAGCAGCGCCGCGGGGGCGCCGAGCTGCTTGACGAGGGCCAGGCGCGGGTCGTCGTCGCGCACGTCGACGAGCAGGAACGCGTCGACGCGCTGCTCGCCCCACCACTGCCGGTAGACCCGCTCCTCCTCGTCAGCCTGCACGAGCGTCAGCGAGAGCGACCAACCGATGTCCGCGAGCGGCTCCGTGAGCCCGGCGAGGAGGCGCATGAAGAACGGGTCCCGCCCGAAGGTCTCCCGCGAGCGGGCGATGACGAGCCCGAGGCTGCGCCCGCCCTGCCCGGAGACCTTGCGGCTCGCGTAGTTCGGCCGCCAGTTGAGCGCGTCGGCCGCCGCGCGGATCCGAGCCGCCGTCGCCTCGGACACGTTGGGGCGCCCGTTGAAGGCGTGCGACACGGCGGAGGGCGAGACTCCGGCTCGCCGGGCGACGTCCGCGATCGTCACGCGTTTCGGGCTCGTTGCAGTCATGGTGCGTCCGAGAGTAGGGGGTTGACCCTCGCATGTAAAGCGGTATACGTTGCACGCCACTTGATGTGTACCGCTTTACAAGAGGCGGTGTCGGAGAACGGTCTCCGACCACCCGAACGATGCACCGTAGCTCCCAGGGAGGCTCCGTGACCCACGACGTCAGCAGGCGTGCCGTGCTGAAGGCCGTGTTCGGCAGCGCCATCGCCACGCCGCTCCTCGCGAGCTGCGGGGCCCTCGTGCCCGCCTCCAGCGGCCCGGGTTCGATCTCCGTGCACACCCAGCTCAGCGGCGCCGTCGCCGGCGCCCAGGTGTTCGCGGACGTCGTCGCCGCGTACCAGCGCCGCACCGGGCGCACCGTCGCGCAGCTCAAGAACGGCTCCGACCTGCCCATCGTCTTCGAGACGAGCACGCTCGCGGGCAAGGAGGCGGACGTCGCCGTCGTCAACATGATGGGCCGCACGCTGGGCTGGACGGGCGCGGGCGCCACCATCCCCGTGACGGACCTGCTCGACGCCTGGGACCTGCGCGACAAGATCCTCCCCGAGGCCGTGGCCGAGTGGACCGACGAGGAGGGCCGGCTGCGGGCGTTCCCCTTCACGCGCACCAACTGGCCCGTGTCGTTCAACACCGGCCTGCTCGAGGAGGCCGGTGTCGAGATCCCCACCACCTCGGACGAGCTCGTCGTCGTCGCGGACGCCCTGCGCTCGAAGGGCATCGGGCCGGTCACGGTGGGCGGCTCCGACTGGAGCGGGCAGAAGCTGTTCCTGCAGATCCTCCAGGGCTTCCTGAGCCAGGAGGAGGCGCGCACCGTCTTCTCCACCGGCAAGCTCTCCGAGAGCGCCGGAGCCGTCGCCGGCGTGGAGCACTTCGTCGAGCTGCGGGACGCGGGCGTCTTCGTCGACGACGTGCAGGGGTACACCTCGGACTCCGAGCTCACGCAGTTCAACACCCGCAAGGCCGCCATCGTGCCCGCGATGTCCTCGGCCCTCGCGCTCGTCCCGGACGAGCGGGCGAAGGAGGTCACCGTCGGTGGCTGGCCCGTCCCCTCGAGCGGCGGCGTGCTGACCCGCCCGAGCGTCATCAAGAGCTACAACGGGCACGGCATCTGGATCAGCGAGAACGGCGCCGACAAGCTCGACCTCATCAAGCCGTTCGTCCAGGAGCTGTACTCCGACGAGGTCACCGACGCGTTCATCCTGGGCTCGGGCCGTGACATGAACCGCGTCACCGACACGGTCAGCCAGGACTTCCCGCTGGTCGCGCAGGCGTCCCGCCTCACCGACGACGACGTCACGCCCGTGATGCTGCCCGACCTGCTCATCCCCGACTCCGTCTTCGAACCGATGATCAAGGTGACCGCCATGGCCTACGGGTCCTCCGCGTCCGCCGAACGGATCGTCGACGCGTTCGAGAAGTCCTACGACGCGGCCTGACCGCCGGCGCCACGAAAGGATCCCCATGACCGCGCTCGTCGACGCCGGCGCCCCGGCCGCCGCCAGCACCCCACCGCCGACCACGTCCCGGACACCACGCCGGACGCTCCGCGAGCGGTTCCCGGGCCTCGCCCTGCCCGCGCTCGTCTGGTACGCGGTGTTCATGATCGGCCCCGTGGTCGCGATGTTCGTCATCGCGTTCCTGTCCTGGCCGGGCATGCTCGTCACGCCGACCTTCGCCGGGCTCGGCAACTTCGCCGCCGTGTTCTCCGACGAGACGTTCTGGGCCGCGACGCGCAACTCCGCCGTCCAGATCGTCGTGGGCCTGCCGGTCATGATCGTGCTGGCGTTCCTGCTCGCGTTCTACGTGGTGCAGAAGCCCCGTGGGCACCGCGTGCTGCGCTACCTGCTCTTCATCCCGGCGCTCATCTCCGCCCCCGCCACGGCGATGGTGTTCTACGCGATGCTCAACCCGGACGGCCTCGTCAACGGCGTCCTGCGCCCGCTCGGGTTCGACGGCACCGCGTGGCTCGCCGACCCGGCCACGGCGCTGGGGGCGATCATCGCCGTCGAGCTGTGGAGCGGCATCGGCTACTCCGCGGTGCTCATCGCCTCCCGCCTCGACGGCATCGACGCCGAGATCGTCTCGGCGGCGCGGATCGACGGCGCCGGCGACTGGCGCATCGCGTGGCGCATGTACTGGCCCATCGCCCGCGACTTCATCGGCGTGGTCACGATGCTGCAGTTCCTGTCGATGCTGTTCAACTCTGCGCAGAACGTGCTGCTGCTGACCCAGGGCGGGCCCGGCACGTCGACGACGACGCTGGCCTACCTCATCTACCAGAAGGCGTTCGTCGAGGCCGACCTGGGCTACAGCCAGGCCGTCGGCGTCATCCTCTTCGTGATCGGGCTGCTGGGCATGGGCGCCATCCGCCGCGTGCTCCGCGCGACCCACTGATCCCCGACCTGCCCAAGGAGACCGCCATGGCCCGGCGCACCGCAGCCCTCCCCCTGCGCGACCGCATCGGCTCGATCACGAGCGGCACGCTCGCCTGGATCTACGCCGCCCTGCTGATCGTGCCCTTCTACTACTTCGTCGTCTCGTCGTTCAAGGACAACGAGGAGATCTTCGAGTCCCCGCTGGCGCTGCCGACGACGTGGGACCTGTCGAACTTCGTGACGGCGATCGACCAGGCGGACCTCTGGCTCGCCATCGCGAACTCGGTGCTGACGACGCTCGGCGCCCTGGTCCTCACGCTCGTCCTCGCGCTGCCCGCGTCGTTCGCGCTGGCCCGCGCCCGGGGGCGGGCCGGCAAGGTCGTCGAGGGCGCCTTCGCGCTCGGCTTCCTCATCCCGTCGTTCGCGGCGCTCTTCCCGACGTTCCTGCTCGCGGCGGCGCTCGGCCTCTTCCACACGCGCACGTTCGTGGTGTTCCTGCTGCCGGCCACCGCGCTGCCGCTGTCGGTCGTCATCCTCACGTCGTTCATGCGGACGATCCCGCGGGAGCTCGAGGAGGCCGCGTCGATGGACGGCGCCACCTCGCTGCAGGTGCTGCGCCAGGTCTACCTGCCCATCTGCATCCCCGGCATCGCCACGGTGCTGCTGCTCAACTTCCTGTCCTTCTGGAACGCCTACCTGTACCCGCTGATCCTCATCGGCCCGGACACGGCGCAGCGCACCATCCAGGTGGCACTGCCGACCCTCAAGGTGGACGCCGGCACGGACTACGGCGTGCTCATGGCCGGCACGCTGTTCACGCTGCTGCCCGTCTACCTCGTCTACACGGTGCTGCAGCGGCAGATGCAGCGCGCGCTGCTGTCGGGGGCGGTCAAGGGATGACGCCCGTCGCCGCCTCCGCGCTGCCCCTGCGCACCCGCGTCGGCCAGGTCAACCAGCGCCTCAAGGGCTGGGAGGCGGTCCGCTGGGTCGACGGCGCACCCCGGGTCACCGACGTCCTGCGCGCCGAGGTCGACCGGTGGGGCGGGCTCGGCGCGCTCTACGGCGTGCTGCGCGCGGACCCGTGGTCCGCGGTGCGCTGGGAGAACGGCGTGCCGCCGGAGCGCAGCGCCGAGGCGTACGCCGCGGTGCAGGAGCACGTGACGCGGTACGGCGACGGCCTGCCCGTCCTGTTCGTCGAGGAGGCCCCGCACGGGCTGATGGCACTCGGCGGGACGACGCTGCCCGTCAACCTCGCGCTGGGCGCCGGGATGGACGCCGCGCTCACCGAGGAGCTCGGCGCCCTCGTGGCGGCGGAGGCCCGCGCCCGCGGCACCCATGTTGCCCTCGTGTCGGGCCTGGACGTGCTGCGCGACCCGCGCTGGGGCCGCGCCGAGGAGTGCTTCTCGGAGGACCCGGCGCTGGCCGCCGCGCTCGTCGGGGCCACGGTGCGCGGCATGCAGGGCACGACGTCGTGCGACGACCCGATCGACGGCGACCACGTCGCGGTCGTGGCCAAGCACCTCGCCGGCCAGGGCGCGGGCATCGGCGGCCGCAACGGCTCCGGGGCCCCGATCGGGCGCCGGGAGCTGGGCGAGCTGCACCTGCGCCCCGCGTTCGCCGCGGCCCGGGCCGGCGTCTCGGGGTACATGGCCGCGTACAACGACGTCGACGGCGTGCCCTGCAGCGCGAACGAGGAGCTGCTCACGGGCACGATCCGCGAGTCGTGGGGCTGGCGGGGGCTCGTCATGGCGGACGGCACCGCGATCGACCGCCTGCGCGACAGCGCCCCCGACCCGGCCTCCGCCGCGGCGCTCGCGCTGCAGGCCGGGGTGGACCTCAGCCTCTGGGACGAGGCGTTCACGCACCTCGAGGAGGCCCTGGACCGCGGGCTCGTCTCCGAGGCCGTGCTCGACCGCGCCGTCGACCGCGTGCTCGGCCTCAAGCGGCGGCTCGGCCTGCTGGGCGAGGCGCCGTCCGCCCCCGCCGCGCACGGCACCCAGGACGCCCCGTCCCGCGACGTCGTCGCGCTCGTCGAGCGCGCCGCGCGCCAGTCCGTGGTCCTCGTGCGCGACGACGGCGTGCTGCCGCTGCCGGGAGACGCGACCGTCGCCGTCGTCGGGCCGAACGCCGACGACCTGGACGCGCAGCTCGGCGACTACACGCCGCCGCGCCCGCCCGCCGACCCCGGGTCGTCCACCGTGCGCTCCGCGCTCGCGGCCCGGCTCGGCGCCGAGCGCGTGCACCACGCCCCGGGCAGCCGCCTGCGCGGCCCCCTCGCCGAGCAGCCCGACGAGCAGCCGGACGGGACCGGCGCCCTCGACGCCGTGCGCGAGGCGTGCGCGGCGTCCGACGTCGCCGTCGTCGTGCTGGGTGGGACCAGCCGCCGCAGCTACGACGACGAGTTCGCCGACAACGGCGCCGTCGCGGGCCCCGCCCCCGACACGACCAACGGCGAGGGCGTCGACCTGTCGTCGGTGGCGCTGCCGCCGGCCCAGCTCGACGTCGCGCGCACCGCGCGCGCCTCCGGGCGGCCCGTGGTCGGCGTCGTCGTCGACGGTCGGCCGCGGGTCCTCAGCGGGCTGCTGCCGCTCGTCGACGCGCTGCTCGTCGTCCCCTTCCCCGGCCCCGGCGGCGGCGCCGCGATCGCCGACGTGCTGCTCACCGGCTCCGCCTCGGGCCGGCTCCCGGCCACCTTCCCCGCGGCCGACGGCGTCGTGCCCGTCGCGCACGACGAGCGGATGGAGACCGCACGCGCCTACGCCGACAACCCCGTGCTGCGCGGGCTGCCGCTCGGCACGGCGCACTCCCCCGGGATCACCACCGTCGTGCGCCCGGGACCCGCGACGGTCGGCGCGGCCGGGCTGGCCGAGGGCGAGGCCGCCGTGGTGACCGTCGACGTCACGAACGACGGGCCGACGGCCGCGGCCGTCTCCGTGCCCCTCTACGGACGGCGCCACGAGCGCGGGGTGCGCCCGCGCCGCCGCACGCTCCTGGGCGTCCGGCGCGCGACCGTCGGCCCCGGCACGACGACGGCGGTGACGTTCCGGCTCGGCCTCGACGAGCTCGGCTCATGGGCCTCCGGCACGCCGACGGCCGTGCCCGTCACCGTCGGCGTGTGGTGCGGCCCCGACACCGACGAGCCCGCCGGCGCCACGACCGTGCGCGTCACCGACCAGGAGGGCGCCACGCCGTGGGAACGCTGAGCACGCCCGGGACGCCGGGCCCCCTCGACCCGGCGATCGAGGAGACGGTGCGCGCGGCCGCGGACCGCGTGCGGGCCGTCGCGGGCGAGCGCGTCGGCGCGATGGTCGCCGCCGCGCTGCGGCGCACCCTGACCGACACGATCACGATCGGCGCGGACGGCAGCGCGTTCGTCATCACGGGCGACATCCCCGCGATGTGGCTGCGCGACTCGACCACGCAGCTGACGCCCTACCTGCGGTTCGTGGGCGACTGCGCTCCCCTCGCCGACCTCGTCGCCGCCGTGGTCCGCCGCCAGCTCGCCTGCCTGGACCACGACCCGTACGCCAACGCGTTCAACGACGGCCCCACCGGCGCGCACTACGACCCCGACGACGTCTGCGACGACCCGCACGTGTGGGAGCAGAAGTACGAGGTCGACAGCTTGGCCTACCCGGTCACGCTCGCCCACCGGCTGTGGCGCGAGACGGGCCGCACCGACGCCCTCGACCCCCGCGCCCACCGCGTGCTGCGCACCGTCGTCGACCAGCTCCGCACCGAGCAGCGCCACGAGGAGTCGCCCTATCGCTTCTCCCGCGACACGACGATCCCCACCGAGACGCTGGCACGCGAGGGCCGCGGCACTCCGGTCGGCTTCACGGGCATGACCTGGAGCGCGTTCCGGCCGTCCGACGACGCCTGCACCTACGGTTACAACGTGCCCGCGAACCTCTTCGCCGCGCAGGCGCTCCGGGCCCTGGCGGAGATCGCGGACGAGGTCTACGGCGACCGCACCCTGGCCGACGACGCGCGCGTGCTGTCCCGCGAGCTCGTCGACGGCGTCGAGGCGCACGGGATCGTGCGGTCCCCGGCGGCCTCCCCCGCCTCCGGCGAGCGGATCTACGCGTACGAGGTCGACGGGCTCGGCGGCGTCCTGTGCATGGACGACGCCAACACGCCGTCCCTCCTCTCGCTGCCGTTGATCGCCCCGGACGTGCTCGACGACGAGGTCTGGCGTGCCACGCGCGGCTTCGTGCTCAGCCCGGCGAACCCGTACTGGTTCTCGGGCACCGTGGCGGCGGGCGTCGGCAGCCCGCACACGAAGCCCGGCCGGGTGTGGCCCATCGCGCTCGCCGTCGAGGGCCTGACGGGCACGCCCGAGGACCGCCTGCGCCTCCTGCACCTGATCGCGGACACCGACGGCGGCACCGGGCGCGTGCACGAGAGCTTCGACCCGTCGGACCCCACGGCCTTCTCCCGGCCCTGGTTCTCGTGGGCCGACTCGATGTTCTGCGAGCTCGCGCTCGCCGCGGCGGACGACGCCGACGCCTGACCGCCCCAGGTCACCGGGCGGTCGTCGCCCGCGACGTCGCGCCTCTCCGACCCCGCGCGCGGCGCAGCTCCGTCACCCCGTGGCGTTCCCTCCGGCGGAAACCGGTTGCTAGGCTGGGCGCAGCACGGCGGGAACCGGTTTCTCACGGTTTCTCGCCGACTGTCCCAGCGACGTGACGGAAGGCGACCATGACCCACTACAGCAACCCGGTCCTCGACGCGGACTGGCCGGACCCCGACGCGGTGCGCGTCGGGGACGACTACTGGCTCGTCGCGTCCAGCTTCAACCGCGCCCCCGGGCTGCCCGTCCTGCACTCGCGCGACCTCGTGTCCTGGGAGCACGTGGCGAACGCGCTGCCCGCCGTGCCGCCCGCGGCGCACTACGCGCTCCCCCGCCACGGCTCGGGGGTGTGGGCGCCCAGCCTGCGTCACCACGACGGCCTGTTCTGGATCGTCTACCCCGACCCGGACCACGGGATCTTCGTCCTCACCGCCGAGGACCCGCGCGGCCCGTGGTCGGCGCCGTGGTGCCTGATCCCGGGCCAGGGCCTCATCGACCCGTGCCCGCTGTGGGACGAGGACGGGCGCGCCTACCTCGTCCACGGCTGGGCCAAGAGCCGGGCCGGGGTGAAGAACCGGCTCACGGTGGTCGAGGTGGACGCGGCCCTGCGCCGCGTCGTCGGGCCGGCGCGCACGGTGGTCGACGGCGACGAGCTGCCCGGCTTCCGCACGCTCGAGGGCCCCAAGCTGTACCAGCGCGACGGCTGGTACTGGATCTTCGCGCCGGCGGGCGGCGTCGCGACCGGCTACCAGGTCGCCTTCCGCTCGAGGTCGGTGTGGGGGCCGTACGAGCACCGCGTGGTGCTGGCCCAGGGCGACACCCCGGTGAACGGCCCGCACCAGGGCGCGTGGGTGGACACCCCCGACGGCGACGACTGGTTCCTGCACTTCCAGGACCGCGGCGTGTTCGGGCGGGTCGTGCACCTGCAGCCGGTGCGGTGGGACGACGACGGCTGGCCCGTCCTGGGCGACGAGGGCGCCCCGGTGCTCACGCACCCGACGCCGGCGCCGGGCGCCGAGCCGGGCGAGCCGGCGCGCAGCGACGACTTCGCCTCCCCAGGTCTCGCGCCCCGCTGGCACTGGCAGGCGAACCCGGCCGAGGGCTGGGCGGTGGCCGACGGCGGCGGCACGCTGCGGCTGCCCGCGCAGCCGTCGCCGCGGGGCAACCTGCGCGACCAGGGCGCCGTCCTGTGCCAGCAGCTTCCGGGACAGCCGAGCACGTGGGAGACCCGGGTCGGGCTCATCGGCGACGCGCCCGGCACCCGCGCGGGCGTCGTCGTCCTCGGCCGCGAGTACGCCTGGACGGGCCTGGTCCGCACCCCCGGCGGCGTGGAGGTGACGGTGCGGCGCGGCGGCGCCCACGGCGACGAGGAGATCGTCGCGCAGGAGCCCGTGCCCGGCGGCGCCACGAGCGTCGTCGTGCGCGCCGCCGTCGACGCGGAGGGTGCCGTGACGTGGGGCTGGCGGACCGACGACGGCACCGACGACACCGACGACCCGGGGTGGCACGAGGCCGGGCCGCCGTGGCAGGCGCACGTGGGCCACTGGATCGGCGCGGAGGTCGGCCTGTTCGCGAGCGCCCCGCTCGGGGCCGACCTGCGGCCCGACGACGGCGGCACCTTCGGCCCGGTGCGCGTCACCGTGGCCGGGAAGGACGCGTGATGGCCCGCTCCGGCGGACCCACGATCGACGAGGTCGCGGCCGCCGCCGGGGTGTCGCGGGCCACGGTGTCGCGGGTGATGAACGGCCGGGCGAGCGTCGCCCGGGACATCGCCGAGCGGGTGCGCGTCGCCGCCCGGGACCTGCGCTACCAGCCCAGCCGGGTGGCCCGCAGCCTGTCGCTGGGCCGCACCAACTCCGTCGCGCTGGTCGTGCCCGACCTGGCGAACCCGATGTTCCAGCAGATCCTGCGGGGCACGATGGCGGCGGCCGCGCCGCACGACTACCGCGTCCTGGTGGCCGACACGGCCGAGAACACCGCCGACGAGGCCGAGGTCGCGCTCGAGGCACGGCTGCGGTGCGACGCGCTGGTGCTGGCCGCGCCGCGCACGTCCGAGGACGCGCTGCTGGAGCTCCTGCCGCGGCTGGAACCGGTGGTCGTGGTCAACCGGCACGTGCCCGGCCTCACCGTGCCGAGCGTGCGCGTCGACTACGCGGCCGGCGTGCGCAGCATGGTGGACCACCTGGTCGCGCTCGGGCACCGCGAGCTCGCGTACGTCGCCGGCCCGCGCTCGAGCGCGTCGAACGCGCTGCGCGCCCGGGCGCTCGACGACGCCCGCGAGCGGCACCCGGGGCTGCGCGTCACGACCGTGCCCTGCGGACCCACCGTGGACGCCGGGTACCGCGCGGCGGACGCGGTGCTCGCCACCGGCGCGACGGGCGTCATCGCGTTCAACGACCTGGTCGCGTTCGGCCTCCTCGCGCGGCTCAACGAGGCGGGCGTGGCGGTGCCGGGGGACATCTCGATCGGCGGCTTCGACGACATCGAGCTCGCCCGCTACGCGACGCCCTCGCTGACCACGGCCGCCGTGCCGCAGGCCGACCTGGGCCGCCGCGCCTGGGAGCTGCTGCACGCCCGCGTGCTCGGCACCGAGCGCACGCGGCTCGGCGCGGAGGGCGTCGCCGTGCACGTGACCCCGGGGCTGGTGGTGCGGGGCAGCACCGGCCCGGTCCCGCCGGCGCGGCGACTCGGCGTGACGTCGGCGGACCTCGCGGGGCGCGCGCACGCCCGCGACGACACCGTCCGGGCCCGGTGGCGGCCCGTCGGCGACGACTGGGTGCTCGGCGTCGGCGACGACCGGCCGCTGGGTCGCTACTCGCGGGGCGAGGGGATGCCCGGGGTGCACAGCCCGAGGCCCTTCCTGCACCCGGTGCACTCGGCGCAGGGCGTCGCCATGACGGCGAAGAGCCCGCTGGACCACCGTCACCACTACGGCGTCTCGATGGCGGTGGCCGACGTGGACGGCACCAGCCACTGGGGCGGGCGCACGTACGTGCGCGACCAGGGGCCGACGCTGCTCGCGAACCACGGTCGCCAGGAGGCCGGTCGCACGGAGGTGTCGGACGACGGCGCCACGCTCACCCAGGAGCTGCGCTGGCTGGACGAGCGCGGCGGCGTGCAGCTGACGGAGGAGCGACGCCTCACCGCGGTGGTGCTGCCGGAGGTCGACGCGTGGGCGCTCCGGTGGCGCGGCACCCTGAGCGCGGGCGACGCCGACGTGGAGATCGGCAGCCCGGCGACCAACGGCCGCCCGGGGGCCGGGTACGGCGGCTGGTTCTGGCGGCTGCCGTCGGGAGACGAGGCCTACGCCCTGAGCCCCGACCGCGGCGCGGACATGCACGGCTCGCGCACCCGCTGGGTGGCGGTCGTGCGACGCAGCGGGGCGGCGTGGACCACGCTGGTGCTGGCGCAGCCCTCCGGGGACCCCGACCCGTGGTTCGCCCGCGTGGGCGACTACGTGGGCCTGGGCCCGGCGCTCGCCTGGGACACGGTGCGCACGGTGCGGCCCGGGTCGGCGCTCGAGGTCGACGTCGTGGCCGCCGTCGTCGACCGGCGCCTCGACATCGCCGGCGCGGGCGACGTGGCGGACCTCGCGGTCGGGCGCGTGGGGGCTGTCACTGCCTGAGTTGTTTGATCGGGCCGAAACCTCGGTCGGGCGAGCGGGGCGAGGGGGGTTTGGGGCGGGGGGCGGGGTGCGCCCGGCCGCGCGCCGCCCCCGCCGGCCGGGGAGAGGGGGGGGGGGGGCAACACCCCCCCC
>NZ_JBHVBO010000117.1:0-13323 GCF_042668085.1 Isoptericola sp. NPDC057391
GTGTGCGGCGTGGGGGCCGGGTGCTTGGCGGCGTGTGCGGCGGCGGCCTCGCGTACCCAGGCGCCGTCGGCGTGGGCGCGGCGCGGCGGCCGTCGAGCAGCACGCTGCAGCGTTCCAGCACGGGCGCGGCCCCGGGCGACGCGGCGGCCAGGCGGGCGACGACGTCGGCGACGGTCGCGCCGGGCGGAACCTCTAGGGACTCCTCCGACCGCCCCAGGGCGGCGCGGGCGGCGGCGAAGTAGCGCAGCGCCACGGTCTGCCCCAGGGCCCGCGTCGTCTCCAGCTGGTCCGTCATCGTCATCCTCCGATGGCGCTCATGGTGCGCTCGGGCTGGGTGAAGCCCGAGCTGTCGAGGTCGGTGCCCGAGCCGGTGTCGCTCATGCCGTGCCCGGCCTGCTTGGCCCACATGGCGGCGCGCCACAGGTCGGCCAGCACGGCGTCGTCGGCGCCCGCGCGCAGCGGCCCGAGCAGGTCGGTCTCGGTGTGCGCGAACAGGCAGTCGCGCACGCCGCCCTCCGCGGTGAGGCGAGTGCGGCAGCAGTCGTCGCAGAACGGCTCCGTGACCGACGCGATGATCCCCACCCGGCCCAGGCGCGCGCCGCGCCCGTCCCGCACGACGAACCGTTCCGCGGGGGCGCCGTCGCGCGGCTCCTCGTCGGGCTCCAGGGCGAACCGGGTGCCGAGCTGGTCGCGCACCTCCGCCGCCGTCACCATCGCGGCGCGGTCCCACGCATGGTCGGCGTCCAGCGGCATCTGCTCGATGAACCGCAGCTCGAAGCCGCGCTCGAGGCACCAGGCGAGCAGCTCGGCCGCGTGGTCGAGGTTGACGCCGCGCACGAGCACCGCGTTGATCTTCACGAGGTCGAACTGCTGCGCCGCCGCGTCGATCCCCGCGAGCGTGCGGGCCAGGAACGGGCGGCGGGCCAGCGTGGCGAACGTGTCGGGGTCGAGCGTGTCGAGGGAGACGTTGACGCGGTCCAGGCCGGCCTCGCGCAGCGCCGCCGCCCGCGAGTCGAGCCCGACGGCGTTGGTCGTGAGGCTCAGCTCGGGGCGGTGGGGGAGGGCGGCGCACTCGCGCACGATCTCCACGAGGTCGCGCCGCAACAGCGGCTCCCCGCCGGTGAACCGCACCTGACGCACGCCCAGGTCGCGCGTCCCGATGCCCACGAGCCGCACGATCTCCTCGCGCGTCATCACCGAGTCCTTCGGCAGCGTGGGCAGGCCCTCGGCCGGCATGCAATACGTGCAGCGCAGGTTGCAGCGGTCGGTGAGCGACACGCGCAGATCCGTGGCGACGCGGCCGAACGTGTCGACGAGCCCGCCGGTGGCCGGCCGGTCCGCGGGCAGCCGCACGTCGGGCACCCCCGCGCCCGGCAGGCGCGGCATCCCGAGGGAGACGGTCGTCATCCGATCAGCTCCCCGCCGCCGACCCGGAGCCGCCCGCGGCGCCGGGGCCCGGGTCCCGCCAGGCGAGCGCCGACGACGACGCGCGGTCCAGCGCGTCGGACGCCTCGCCGCGCGCGGCAGCCAGCCCGGCGGCGTACCCGGCGGCGTACGCGGTGACGGGGGCGGCCGGCCGCGCCACCTGGTGCGCGGCGTCCCGGGCGAGGTCGAGCACCGCGCCGACGTCGACGCTGCGCGGGGGCAGCCCGAGCTCCACCTCGAGGGCGTCCACCCACCGGTCCAGCACACTGGAGCCGGGCTCGGCGCCGCGGGGCGCGGCGGGGGGAGTCTGGTCGGTCATCGGTATCCTCCCGGGCGGTGCTGTCGGTGCGGCGCCGCCGGGGCGGTCGTCGCGTGGTCGGGCGACGTCGCAGCGCGGGCGGCCACGACCGTGTGGCTTCCTGTGTGGAGTCCTACCGTAAGCCGTCGCAGGTCGTCCCAGGTGTCGACGTCCGCGCTGACCGCCTCGACGTCCGGCACCTCGACGCAGGACAGCCCCGCGACCAGGCGGCGCACCGGCACCCCGGTGAGCCCGGTGGCGCCACGCGACCCTGTCGACGCCGCCAGGCCGTCCAGGGCGCGGCGCAGGGCGTCGCGACGGTACAGCCCGACGAGCCACTGCGCGTGGCCCTCGCGGACCAGGTACGCGCCGTCGAGGTCTCCGTCCGTCGTGCCGACGGCGGCGCGCAGCGGCGCCACCGCCTCGGCCGCCCGCGGCACGTCCACGGCGAGCACCAGCACCCACGGCGGCGCGGACCCACCCGACGCCGCGTCCAGGGCCCGCAGCCCGGCGTCGAGCCCGGCGACGGGGCCGCCGAACGGCGGGTCCTCGCGGGCGACGAGCACGTCGCGGCCGGGCGGCAGGGCGGGGTCCGGGCCGACGACGACGGTGCGGTCGGCGTCGCGGGCCGCGGCCAGCGCGCGGTCGAGCAGCGTGGCGCCGTCGAGCACCACGGTCGGCTTGGGCACGCCGCCGAGGCGCGACGCGCGGCCGCCGGCGAGGACCACGGCGTCGTGCCGGACGTCGGGCCGCGCGGGGGCCGTGTCGTCAGGAGTCACGTCGGGCCCCGAAGCCGAACGGCAGGTCGAGCGGCAGCACGTCGAGCTCGTCCCCGGCCTCGACCTTCTCGACGTCCGGAGGAACGAGGGCGAGGGCGTCCGCGCCGAGCAGCGCCGACGTCGCGTGCCCGCCGGCGGAGCCCGCCCCGGCGCCGGGCGCGGCGGCGCGCTCGACCGCCCCCGACGGCAGCGTCCGCACCGGCACGACGTGCGTGCGCCCCGGCGGGCTGGGCCACGCCTCGGCAGCGGGGCGCCGGACCGGCCGCGCGGGATCGCGACCCGCGAGGACGGCGAGCGCGGGGCGCACGAAGAGCGCGAACGACACGAACGCGCTCACCGGGTTGCCGGGCAGCGCCACCCACGGCACCCCGCGCCAGCGCGCGAGCGCCTGCGGGCGGCCGGGCCGCAGCGCGACGGCGGCGACGTCCACGTCGGCCAGCCGCGCGTCGTCGGCGTCCAGCACCGCCCGCACGACGTCCGACGCCCCCGCCGACACCCCGCCCGTCGTGACGACCAGGTCGACCGCTGCCGCACCACCGGCGCCCACAACGCTGTCGAGGGCGGCGCGGAGGGCGTCGGCGTCGTCGGGCACGGCGCCCACCCGCACGACGTCGGCCCCGGCGGCGCGGGCCAGGGCGGCGAGCAGCAGCGAGTTGGAGTCCGGGATCCGCCCCTCGGCAGCCGCGCCGCCGCCGTGGCCCGAGGGCACCAGCTCGGACCCGGTGGACAGCACGCCGACGCGCGGCCGGCGGCGCACGGGCAGCGCGGCCAGCCCGCCCGAAGCCGCGACCGCGACCAGCGCCGGGGTGACGGCGTCGCCCGCCCGGCCGAGCAGGTTGCCGGGCCGCACGTCCTCGCCCCGGTGCCGCACGTGGGCCCGGGGCTGCCGGGCGAGCGTGACCTCGCGCTCCGTCGTCGGGCCGCCCGCGACGAACCGGCCCGTCGACGTGCGCTCCACCGGCACGACGGCGTCCGCCCACGCGGGCACCGGCGCGCCCGTCATGATCCGCACCGCGCCCCCGCCCTCGTTGTGGGTGCGGAGATGGCCCTCGCTGTCGGCGTGTCGAGGGCGTGTCTCGCACCCACAACGATCGGGGGGCGAGCCGGGGCGCAGGTCGCCGACGACGCGCAGGGTCACGGGGGAGCCGTCCGCGGGCAGGTCGGCGAGGCGTACCGCGTAGCCGTCCATCGCGGCGGCGTCGAACGGCGGCACGTGCGCGACGGCGTGCACGTCGGCGCCGAGCACGCGGCCGGGTCCCTCGACGGCGAGCTCGCCCAGGTCGACGTCGCCGGCGGGCAGCGGCGCGACCCGCGCCAGCACGGCGGCCACGTGCTCGGCCGTGCTCCGAGCCGTGCGCGAGGTGCTCATGGGGCCACGCTAGGCCGACGACGTGTCGCCCGTGCGGCGCGCACCTCACGGCGGTCCCGGCGCCGGGGTGAGGCGGCGCGGTGCACGGGGAGCGCCGTCATCCGGCGTTCGCCCGCACGCGCTTGCGCACCGGGCCGAGCGTGAACAGCAGGGTGAGCAGCGCCGTCAGCGCGAGCAGGCCGAACCCGATGCCGTAGTCGCCCTCCGCGCCGTACACGGCGCCCATGATGAGCGGCGGGATGAAGCCGCCCAGGCCGCCGGCGGCGCCGACGACGCCGGTCACGGCGCCCACCTTGTCCGGCGGCGCCATCTTGGCCACGAGCGCGAACGTCGCGCCCGAGGACGCTCCGAGCGCGGCCGCCATCCCGAGGAACGCGACCGTCGCGCCGGGGACGAGGGCGGGCTGGAAGATGATGACGGCTGCGAACACCGTCACCACCGTGAAGCACGCGATGGACACGGGGACGCCGCCGATCTTGTCGGACAGCGTGCCGCCGAGCGGCCGGCACACCACCGCGAGCACCACGAACCCGGCGGTGCGGAACGACGCGTCGCTGGCGCTGAGGTCGTACGCGTTCTGCAGGAAGGTCGGCAGGTACACGGAGAACGCGACGAAGCCGCCGAAGCCGATCGCGTACAGCCAGGACAGCTGCAGCGTGGCGGGGATCTTCAGCGTCGCCCAGGTGCGCGCCCACATGCCGCCGCCGGTGCCCGGCGACCAGGCGGGCGAGTCCTTGAGCAGGGCCCGCGAGACCAGGGCGAACACCGCGAGGAACACCGACACGATGATGAACGGGGCGCCGTCGCCCCACGCGTCGCGGATGGGCACGGTGGAGAACGACGCGATGGCCGTGCCGCCCATGCCGGCGCCGAAGATGCCGATCGCGGTGCCGCGGCGCGCCGGCGGGTACCAGTTGTTGACGAACGGGACGCCGATGGCGAAGGTCGTGCCGCCGAGGCCGAGGAAGAACCCGCCGATCAGCAGCCACACGAGGCTGTTCGCGACGAAGCCGATGAACAGCACGGGGATGATCGTCAGCGCGCTGCACAGCGGGAACATCACCTTCGCGCCGAAGCGGTCGGTGAGCGCGCCGATCGGGATGCGGCCCAGGGACCCGACGATCACGGGGACGGCCACCAGCACGGAGACCTCGAAGTCGGACAGGCCGTACAGCTGCCCGTAACTGTTGCCGAGCGGGCCGAGCAGCGCCCAGGCCCAGAAGCAGATCGCGAACCCGGCCGTGGCGAGGGCGAGCTGGGTGGCATTGCCCTGCACGGCCGGGGCGGCCGTGGCGCCCGTCGGTCCGGGGGTCGGTGCCGAGGTCATGGCGTTCCTCCAGTCGTACGGGTGGTCAGCGGGGCGGCGTGGTCGTCGGGTCCCAGCCGGGCCGCGGCGCCCGCGAGGACACGGAGGCCTCGCGGGAGCGGTAGACCACGTAGGGCCGGAACGGGTACTGCACGGGGGCGGAGAACGCGTGCACCAGCCGGGTGAAGGGCCACAGCGCGAAGAGCAGCATCGCCGCCACGATGTGCACCTGGAACGCGGCGGGCACGCCCTCCATGAGCGCGGGCTGCGGCTGCAGGTACCAGAGCGACCGGAACCAGGGCGAGATCGTCTCCCGGTAGTCGTACCCGTGGCCCCCCGCGAGGATCTGCGTCTGCACGGTCGCCCAGGCCCCCGACAGCAGGGACGCGGCGAGGAACACGTACATGGTCTTGTCCATGCGGGTGGTCGCGAGGAAGACCGGCCCGGTGGCCCGGCGCCGGTAGATGAGGATGAGCAGCCCGGCGACCGCGACGAGCGCTGCGATCGACCCCATCGACGTCGCGATGAAGTGGTAGAACCCCTCGCTGATCCCGACCGCCTCGGTCCAGGTGTTCGGGATCACGAGGCCGAGGAAGTGCCCGAGCACCACGAACAGCAGCCCGAAGTGGAACAGGGGCGACCCCCAGCGCAGCAGGCGCTTCTCGTAGAGCTCGCTGGACCGCGTGGTCCAGCCGAACTTGTCGTACCGGTACCGCCAGATCGACCCCACCACGAGGACGGCGAAGGTCACGTACGGCAGCACCACCCAGAGGATGATCTTGTCGGCGGAGGCGTCCGTCAGGCCCATGGCAGGTCCTTCCCCTCGTTCCCGTACCCGGCGTCCCCGTCGCCCGCCCCGTACCCGCTCAGCCCCACCAGCTCCGCGGGCGGCCCGGCGGCGACCAGGTCCGCGACGCGCTCGGCGGTGGCGGCGTCCACGGGCGGGAGCGTGAGGCTCACGGCCTCGACGGCCGCCGTCCAGGGCGAGCGCTGCGCGGCGAGCGCCGAGCGCAGCACCTCGATGCCGTCGCGGTGGGCAGTGAGCAGCGCGCCGGCGATGCGGGCGCCGTCGGGCCCGCCGCGGGCGGACAGCTCCAGGACGGTCGGCAGGTAGTCGGGCAGCTCGTCGCCGGTGGTCTCGTACCCGGCCGCGCGGTACGCCTCGACGAAGCTCACCAGGGCGGCGCCCCGCCGGCGGGTGTCGCCCGCCGCGTAGTACGACAGGTACATGGCGCAGCGTCGCTTGAGGTCGAACGTCGCGACGTACTGGGCCTGCAGGGCGCCGGGCTCGCCGTCCAGCAGCGTCGTCGCGAGCCCCGCGAGGCGGTCGCGCACCGGGTCGGGCAGGCCGGCGACGGCGTCGCGCACGGTGGGCGCGGCCGCGAGCGTCGCGTCGTCGGGGTAGGCGAGCAGCACGGAGGCGGCCATGTGGGCGACGGCGCGGTCGCCGTCGCCGAGCGGCACCGGCGCGAGCGGGTCGAGCCGCTTGGCGCGGACGCCGGGGCGCGGCAGGAAGGCCAGGCGGCTCATCGCGCGCTCCCCTCGAAGCCGCCGGGCTCCTCGTTCGTCGCGTCCTGGCGCCCGCCGGGCAGGGTGCCCCGGTCGCCCGCGCCCTGTCCGCCGCCGTCGCCGGGCGGGAAGAGGCCGGACGGGCGGCCGCGGCCGTCCCAGTTGAGCAGGTTGACCCGGCTGGGCGAGGAGGGCGTGTGCGGAGAGTCGGCCGTCTGCCGTGCCGCCAGGGCGTGGAAGTTCTCCACCGCCACGGGGGTGGGCTGGCCCGAGGACGTGCCGAACGGCCCGGCCCCACCCATGCCCGGCCCGCCCTCGAAGTCGAGGGAGCAGGCCATCTCCTCCAGCTCGCGCGCCACCTCGGTGTGCGCGGTGGGGATGACGTACCGCTCCTCGTACTTCGCGATGGCCAGCAGGCGGTACATCTCCTGCACCTGGTCGCCGGTCATGCCGACGGCACTGGCGTTCTCCTCGGGGAACTCGCGCCCGAGGTTCACCTCGCGCATGCCCGACCGCATGGCCGCGAGCCGGCGCAGCACCCGCTCGACGGGCCCGGTGTCGCCGGCCGTGAACAGGCCGGCGAGGTACTCCAGCGGGATGCGCAGCTGGGAGATCGCGGCGAACAGCGTGCGCCCGTCCTCGCCGTCGTTGCCGGAGCTGGCGACGACGTCGACCACGGGGGACAGCGGCGGGATGTACCAGACCATGGGCAGCGTCCGGTACTCCGGGTGAAGGGGGAGGGCGACCTCGTACTCCGAGATGAGCTTCCAGATCGGGGAGCGCTGCGCGGCGTCGATCCAGTCGTCGGGGATGCCCTCGCGGCGGGCCGCGGCGACCACCTCGGGGTCGTGCGGGTCCAGGAACACCGACCGCTGCGCGGCGAAGAGGTCCGTCTCGTCCTCCGTGGCGGCGGCCGCGCCGACCTTGTCGGCGTCGTACAGGACGAGGCCGAGGTAGCGCAGGCGGCCCACGCACGTCTCGGAGCACACGGTGGGCAGGCCCACCTCGAGGCGCGGGTAGCACAGCGTGCACTTCTCGGCCTTGCCGGTCTTGTGGTTGAAGTAGACCTTCTTGTACGGGCAGCCGGTGACGCACATGCGCCAGCCGCGGCACTGGTCCTGGTCCACGAGCACGATGCCGTCCTCGACGCGCTTGTACATCGCGCCCGACGGGCAGGAGGCGACGCAGGACGGGTTGAGGCAGTGCTCGCAGATGCGCGGCAGGTAGAACATGAACGTCTGCTCGAGCTCCTCGGCGACGTGCTCGCTCATGTGCTTGAGGATCGGGTCGTCCTGCATCGTCGCGGTGGAGCCGCCGAGGTCGTCGTCCCAGTTGGCCGACCACTGGATCGACATGTCGTCGCCGGTGAGCAGGGACTTGGGCTTCGCGACCGGCGTGTGCTCGCCCTGCGGGGCGCTGAGCAGCATGTCGTACTCGTACGTCCACGGCTCGTAGTAGTCGTGGATCGACGGCAGCTTCGGGTTCGCGAAGATCGACGCGAGCTTCTTGGCCCGCCCGCCGGCGCGCAGCTTGAGCTTGCCGCGCTTGGTGCGCACCCAGCCGCCCTGCCAGGTGTCCTGGTCCTCGTAGGTACGCGGGTAGCCCAGGCCGGGGCGGGTCTCGACGTTGTTGAACCAGACGTACTCGGTGCCGGTGCGGTTCGTCCACGCCTGCTTGCACGTCACCGAGCAGGTGTGGCACCCGATGCACTTGTCGAGGTTCATCACCATCGACATCTGCGCCATGACCTTCACTGGTAACGCACCTCCTGCGAGCGGCGTCGGATGACCGTGACCTCGTCGCGCTGGTTGCCGGTGGGGCCGAGGTAGTTGAACGCGTAGGTGAGCTGCCCGTACCCGCCCGCGAGGTGCGTGGGCTTCAGCAGGATGCGCGTCAGGGAGTTGTGGATGCCGCCGCGGCGCCCGGAGGTCTCGGCGAGGGGCACGTCCACCGTGCGGTCCGTGGCGTGGTGCATGTACACCGTGCCCTCGGGCATGCGGTGGGAGACGACGGCGCGCGCGACGACGACGCCGTTGCGGTTCACCGCCTCGATCCACTCGTTGTCCGCGACGCCGATCTTCGCGGCGTCCGCCGGGCTCATCCAGATGTTCGGGCCGCCGCGCGACAGCGACAGCATGAACAGGTTGTCCTGGTACTCCGAGTGGATGGACCACTTGGAGTGCGGCGTCAGGTAGCGCACCGCGACGGCCGCGTGCCCGGTGCCGCTGCCGTCGGACCGCCCGTCGTCGAACGCTCCCGGGCGCGGCGAGTCGCCGAACAGGTGGTGCAGGTCCAGCGGCGGCCGGTAGACGGGCAGCTGCTCGCCCAGCTCGATCATCCAGTCGTGGTCGAGGTAGAAGTGCTGGCGTCCGGTGAGCGTGTGCCACGGCTTGAGCCGCTCGACGTTCACCGCGAACGCCGTGTACCGGCGCCCGCCGTGCTCCGACCCGGACCACTCCGGGGAGGTGATGACCGTCGTCGGGCGGGACTGCACGTCCGGGAAGGTGACCCGCTTGGCCTGGTCGTCGCGCGCCAGGTCCGCCATCCGCTGCCCGGTGCGCTTCTCGAGGTGCTCGAACCCCTGCACCGCGAGGCGGCCGTTCGTGGTGCCGGACAGGGCCAGGATCGTCTCGCAGGCGTGCGTGTCGCGGTCCAGGCGGGGGCGCCCGGCCGCGGGACCGGACGCCACCAGGCCGTTGACCTGCCCGAGCTTGCGCACCTCTTCGTCCGGCATGAACGCGACCCCCTTGGTCGCCATGCCCTTCGAGTCGGTGAGCGGCCCGAGCGCGGCCATGCGCGCCGCGAACGCCGGATAGTCGCGCTGCACCACCTGCAGCCGCGGCATCGTCACGCCGGGCACGAGCTCGCGCTCGGTGACCGGCGCGCCGGCGTCGGTGAGCGTGCCGTGCGGCACCGCGAGCTCGTCGGGGGAGTCGTGCAGCAGGGGCGTGGCGACCAGGTCCTCGCGCACGCCCAGGTGCTCCTCGGACAGCTGCGAGACCAGCCGCGCCAGCGTGTGGAACGTGTCGAAGTCGGTCTTCGTCTGCCACGGCGGGTTGATCGCCGGGTTGAACGAGTGCACGAACGGGTGCATGTCCGTGCTCGACAGGTCGTGCTTCTCGTACCAGGTGGCCGCGGGGAGCACGACGTCGGAGAACAGCGTCGTGCTCGTCATGCGGAAGTCCATCGTGACCAGCAGGTCGAGCTTGCCGCGGGGCGCCTCGTCGTGCCACGTCATCGAGGCCGGACGGCGGCCCTCCGGCGCCTCGTCGGCCAGCACGGACGCGTCCGTTCCGAGCAGGTGCTTGAGGAAGTACTCGTTGCCCTTGCCGGACGAGCCGAGGATGTTGGCCCGCCAGATCGTCAGCACCCGGGGGAAGTTCGCCGGGTCGTCGGGGTCCTCGCAGGCGAACCGCAGGCGGCCCGCCTTGAGCTCGTCGACGACGTGCTGCTCGGGCTCCTTGCCCGCCGCGCGCGCCTCGTCCACGAGGTCCAGCGGGTTGCGGTCGAACGTCGGGTAGCTCGGCATCCAGCCGCGCTGCGCCGACTCCACCAGCGAGTCCGCCGTCGTGCGGCCCGCCAGGACCCCGGGCGCGAGCGGGGACGCCAACGCGTCGGCCGGCATGCCGTCGTACCGCCACTGGTCGGTGGCGAGGTAGAACCAGCCCGTGCCGATCATCTGCCGCGGCGGGCGCGACCAGTCCAGGCCGCCGGCGTACTGCGCCCAGCCGGTGATCGGGCGGCACTTCTCCTGGCCCACGTAGTGGGCCCAACCGCCGCCGTTGACGCCCTGGCAGCCCGTGATCGTGGTGAGCGTGAGGAACGCGCGGTAGATCGTGTCCGAGTGGAACCAGTGGTTCGCGCCCGCGCCCATGATGATCATCGAGCGGCCGCCCGAGTCCTCGGCGTTCTGCGCGAACTCCCGGCCGATCTGGGCGGCGTCCGCGGCCCGCACGCCCGTGATCTCCTCCTGCCAGGCTGGGGTGCCCGGGGCCGTCGCGTCGTCGTAGCCGGTGGGCCACTCGCCCGGCAGGTCCAGGCCGATGTCCCGAGCCGTGCGCTCGACGCCGTACTGCGCCAGCAGCAGGTCGAAGACCGTGCACACCAGGTGGCCGCCCACGCGGCGGGTCGGCACGCCGCGCGTCAGCACGCCCTTGCCGCCCAGGTGCGCCTGCTGCGCGCCGTCGCCCGCACCGCCGTCGGGGACGACGTCGAACCGGGGCAGCAGCACCGCCGCCGTGCCCCGCTCGCCGGACGCCGCGCCGTCGGCCACCGACAGCAGCGGGTCGACGTCGCCCAGGTCCAGGTTCCACTTCCCCTCGCCCGCCGCGCCGTACCGGTCGGCGAGAGTGCCGTTCGGCGCGACGACGGCGCCGTCGGCGCCCAGCAGCAGCGTCCGGAAGCTCGGGTTCGCCGCGGAGGACGCGCCCGGCAGGACGGCGTCGTCCACGTCGGCTGCGGTGAGGAACTTGCCCGGCACGTACGCGCCGTCCTTCTCCTCCAGCCGCACCAGGAACGGCGCGTCCGCGTACCTCTTGAGGTAGTCGACGAACGGCGCGGTGCGCTTCTCGACGAGAAACTCGCGCAGGATCACGTGCCCCATCGCCATCGCGAGGGCCCCGTCCGTGCCCGGCTGCGGCGCCAGCCACTGGTCGGCGAACTTCGTGTTGTCCGCGTAGTCGGGGGAGACCGACACCACCTTGGTGCCGCGGTAGCGCGCCTCGGCCATGAAGTGCGCGTCCGGGGTGCGGGTCACCGGGATGTTCGAGCCCCACATGATCAGGTAGGACGAGTTCCACCAGTCCGCGGACTCCGGCACGTCCGTCTGGTCGCCGAACACCTGCGGGGACGCGACCGGCAGGTCCGCGTACCAGTCGTAGAACGACAGCATCGTGCCGCCCAGCATCTGCACGAACCGCGCCCCGACGCCGTGCGACACCATGGACATGGCCGGGATGGGGGAGAACCCCGCGACCCGGTCCGGCCCGTGCGCCTTGATCGTGTGCACGTGCGCCGCCGCGACGATCTCCGCCGCCTCGTCCCACGTGGCCCGCACCAGGCCGCCCTTGCCGCGCGCGCTCTTGTACGCCCGCGCCGTCTCCGGGTCGGAGGTCAGCCGCTCCCACGCGAGCACCGGGTCGCCGCCGACGGCGGCCTTCGCCTCCCGGTACGCCCGCAGCAGGACGCCGCGCACGTACGGGTAGCGCACCCGCGTGGGCGAGTACGTGTACCAGGAGAACGCGGCGCCGCGGGGGCAGCCCCGCGGCTCGTACTCCGGGGAGTCCGGGCCCACCGACGGGTAGTCCGTCTGCTGCGTCTCCCACGTGATGATGCCGTCCTTGACGTACACCTTCCACGAGCACGAGCCCGTGCAGTTCACGCCGTGCGTGGAGCGCACCACCTTGTCGTGCGACCACCGGTCCCGGTAGAAGACGTCACCCTCCCGACCCCCCTTGAGGAACAGCTGGCGCAGGTCCTCCGACACGTCCCCCTTGCGCAGGTGCTTGCCGAGCCGCAGCAGGGCGTCGGCGGCCCCGGTCGGCGGCGCCGCCCCGGGGTCGGACGTGACGGGCGGGCGGGTGGTCGACATGCGCACTCCTGGGGCTGGGGAACCGTAGAGTCACTGCTTCGCATCATGGGCCCGGACCTGCGGCAGCGCATGTCGGGGGGAGGCGCGTCGGAGCCCCGGGCCTGCAAGAAGGCCCGGGGCCCCGACGTCGTCCACCCTGCCGTGCGGGCGGCGCCCCGGGGGGCTCAGGTCCTGCCCGGGACCCGCTTCTTCTCGGTGCACACCGCGCCGGACCCGTCGGACGTGCACGTCTGGATGTGGACGGTCTGTCCCTCGTCGTACGACAGGTTCACCTCGCGATAGGTGTTGTCGCCCCTGGAGTAGAAGACGGCGGGACCGCTGCTGCCGACCCAGAGCTTGACGACCGACCTGCGGTCGTTGTCGTGGTAGTCCCAGATCGACAGAACCTCGCCGTAGGCGCGGAAACGACCGTGGACGTACTCGTCGCTGGTGGTCTTGTACGCCATCTCGGAGATGGAGATCCCGCCGGCGTCCTCGGGGTCGTTCCAGGCGTAGTAGTCGTGGCCCCAGCCGGCCTGCACGGCCGCCTGGACGGGCGCGGCCCCGGCCGCGCCGCCGACCATCCCCACGGCGGCGACGGTGAGCGCCGCGGCCGCTGCTGTCATCGTGCGAGCTCGCATGGTGTCCTCCTCAGGAGACGCCCTTCTCCCGCTTGGGAGTGCAGACGGCGTTCACGGACGTGGACGTGCAGGCCTGCAGGTAGACCCGCTGGCCCTCGTCGTAGGACAGGTTGAACTCCTTCTTCGTGCCGTCGCCCCTGGCGTAGAAGACAGCGGGACCGCTCCTGCCGACCCAGAGCTTGACGATCGCCTTGCGGTCGTTGTCGTGGTGGTCCCAGACGGTCAGGTGCTCGCCGTTCGCCTCGAACATCCCCATGACGTACTGCGAGGTGCCGCCCTTGACCGCCTGCTCGTAGAGGCTGACGCCACCGGCGTCGCCGTCGTTCGCCCAGGCGGCCGTGTCCATGTACCAGCTCGCGGCCGTACCGGAGCGGTCCGTCGTGGCCGGCCCGGCCGGGTCCGGCGCGGGCGTGGCGGTGGCGGCCGG
>NZ_JBHVBO010000118.1:0-13037 GCF_042668085.1 Isoptericola sp. NPDC057391
GGATCGGGCCGTGGACCGCCGCCTACGTCGCGATGCGCGTGCTGCGCGACCCGGACTCCTGGCTCGACGGCGACGTCGCGCTCCTCGCGGGCGCCGCCGCGGCCGGCGTCGACCTGGACCTGCCCGCCGACGCCCCCCGCGCGGCGCGGTCGCGCGCCCTCGCCGCCCACGCCGAGCGCTGGGCTCCGTGGCGCTCGTACGCCGCACTGCACCTGTGGCGCGCCGCCCTGCCGCCGACCGGGCGGTGACGCCCCCGACCGCCCCGCCCTCACCACCGCCGCCCGCTCGTCCCCGACACCACGGAGGAACCATGTCTGCCCGCACCACCACCCTGAGCACCCCGGACGGCCCGTTCACCGTCGTCGTCGACCCGGACGGCACGGTCCTCGCGTCGGGCTGGACCACGGACGCCGACGCGTTGGTCGGCCTCGTCCACCCCGACGTCCGGCCCACCGCGACGACGCCCGTGCCCGACGACGACCCGGCCGTCGCCGGCCCCGTCGCAGCGGTGCGGGCCTACTACACCGGCGACGTGCGCGCGATCGACGCCGTGCCCGTCCGCCAGGTCTCCGGCCCGTACCGCGCGCACGCGTGGGACGTCTTGCGCACCGTCGACGCCGGCGACCCGGTCACGTACACCCGGTACGCGGAGCTGTCCGGCCGCCCCGCCGCGGTGCGCGCGGCGGCGGGCGCGTGCGCGATGAACGCCGCCGCCCTGTTCGTGCCCTGCCACCGCGTGCTGCGCACCGACGGCAGCCTCGGCGGCTTCCGCTACGGCCTGGACGTCAAGCGCAGCCTGCTGGCCCACGAGGCCCGGCACGCCGGCTGAGCCCGTCGCCGTCGTGACGACCGGTCAGAGCGACAGGTCAGAGCGACCGGTCAGAGCGACGGCTCCTCCGGCGTGGACACGGTGAACACCGCGCCCGCGATGACGGGCACCCGCGTCGCGGCCCGCTCGAGGTCGTCGAGGCGCCGCGCGACGGTCTCCTCCGGCTCGTTGCCGCTGAGGTCGACGCTGGCCACGAGGTACAGCGACCGCGGCCCCACGTACTCGAGCCGCAGGTAGGTGACCCGCTCCACCTGCGGCAGCGTCACCAGGTGCTCGAGCACGGCGGCCCGCGTCTCGGGGCGGGCCGCCTCCCCGACGAGGAAGCGGCGGTTGCGGTCCACGAGCACCAGGGAGACGACGGCGAGCACGACGCCGACGACGATCGAGCCCACGGCGTCGGGCACGGGCGACCCCGTGAGCTGGTGCGCGAGCACGCCCCCGAACGCCACGACGAGGCCGATCAGCGCCGCGGCGTCCTCGGCGTAGACGGCGCGCAGGGTGGGGTCGGAGGTAACGAGCACGTGGTGCAGCACGTCGTGCTCGGCCTTCTTCGCCTCGGCGCGCGCCTGCCGGCTGGCCTGCAGGAACGAGACGCCCTCGAGCACGAACGCGAGGCCGAGCACGGCGTACGCGACGCCGAAGTCGCTCGCGGGCTCGGGGTGCACCAGCTCCTGGACGCCGTGCGTGATGGACACCCCGGCGCCGACGGCGAACAGGCCGATGGCGGCGAACATCGACCACACGTACGCCTCGCGGCCGAAGCCGAGCGGGTGCTCGCGGTCGGCGGGGCGGCGCGAGCGGCGGTCGGCGACGAGCAGGAAGACCTCGTTGCCGGTGTCCGCCCAGGAGTGCACGGCCTCCGCGAGCATGGAGGCCGACCCCGTGACGGCGGCCGCCACGGACTTGGCGACGGCGACGAACCCGTTGGCCGCGAACGCGATGATCACGGTGAGGGTGCTCTCGCCGGAGTGCGCGTCCTGCACGACCCGGGGGCTCGCGAGGGGCTCCGGCGGCGCGGCACCGGGCCCGGCGTCGGCGGGGCGGCTGAGCGCCTCGAACAGGTCGGGCGGGTCGGCGGGGTCGGGCTCGCGGTCGGGTCCGGGCTCGGCAGGGGCCATGCGCCCGGTCTACCAGCCGCAGGTCAGTCGGGCTCGCCGAACTCGTTGGGGCGGAGGTCCTCGGGGTCGACCTTGCCGGTGCGGAACCCCGCCCGGCCCACCATGTGCGCGGCGACGGGCGACGTGACGAGCTGGAACGCGACGACCAGCACGAGCATCGCCACGGCCGACCAGCTGCGCACCCGCAGCGCGAGCGCCGTGAGCAGCAGGATGAGGCCCAGCACCTGCGGCTTGGTGACGGTGTGCATCCGGGCGAGCAGCGACGGGAAGCGCACCAGCCCCAGCCCGGCGCCGAGCGTCAGGAACGCGCCGGCGAGGAGGCACACCGCGGCGACGGTGTCGGCGATCGTCGTCCACAGCCCCGGATCGACCTGGGTCATCGCGGCGCACCCCCCGCGCTCTCTCCGTCGTCCTCGGCATCGATGGCGCGCACGCCGTCGCGCTGCTCGCCGCGCGGCACGTCGGCGGCGCGCGCCTGGGCGGCGACCTCCTCGGGCGTGCGCACGCGACCCTCGTCCTCGGGCTCCTTGGCGGCGAAGCGCGCCATCGTCACCGAGCCGACGAAGCCGACCATCGACAGCGCGACGAGGATCGGGATGGTCTCGGTGCGTCGTGACCAGATGGCCTCGATGGCGATGGCGCACACGAGCGTGACGGTGAGGGTGTCCAGCGCGACCGCCCGGTCGAGCATCGACGGCCCCCGCTCCACGCGCACGAGCGCGAGCAGCGCGGCGACGGCCACGAGCACGGCGGCCGCGATCACGGCGGCGAGCATCATGCGTCCCTCTCCCCTCGCCCGGACGGCGGCGGCACGACACCGGGGCCCGCGTCGAGGGCCGCGGCGGCGTCGCCGGGCGCCAGCCCGCACCGGGCCAGCACGGCGTCGCTCGCGAACGCGCGCAGCACCCGCTCCTCGAGCGCCAGCGTGTCGCGGCGCACGGACTCCGCGCCGCCGGAGGCGTGGATGTCGAGCACGTGCAGGTAGACGACGCCCGTGCTGCGGCGTGCCTCGACGACCAGCGACCCCGGCACCAGCGACGACATCACGGCCGTGATGGTGAGGTACGCGTCCTCCGGGTTGCGCAGCCGGACCGCGACGATCGCGCCGTGCGGCGTCGGCCCCGGCCGGACGGCCTTCCACGCCACCTCGAAGGAGGCGACGAACAGGTCGGCGACGAACCGCGCCACCAGCACGACGGCGCGCCACGGCCGCACCGTGCCGCGCATGTCGATGGCCGGCAGCGGGAACATCATGACCACCGCCCCGGCGATCACGGCGCCCGCGATGACGTTGGCCCACGACAGGTCGCCCCACAGCAGCACCCACACGGCGGTGAGCAGCACCAGCGCGTGCCACTGCGAGCCCAGCCGGCGCAGCAGGCGGGCGGGTCGGCGCGACCGCGGGCTCATCCGTCCCCACCCCCGTGCGCGGCGTCGTCGCCCACGACGACCGACTCGCCCCGGCCGCGGTCCGCCCCGTCGGGGAAGACGGCGTCGACGTAGGTGTGGCCGTCCATGGACGCGGTGGCGGCGCGCTCGGCGTACCCGTACAGCGGGCCAGCGGCGACGGTGAGGAGCAGGCCGAACGCGACGAGGGCGCCGGTGGGCAGCACCATCCCGCGCGGCAGCGGCACGTCGGACTCGATCTCCTCCGACGGTGCTTGCCAGAACGCCTTGTTCCACGCCTTGACCACCGCGTACAGCGTGAGCAGCGACGTCACGACCGACCCGACCACGAGCACCCAGGCCAGCCCGGTCCCCACGGTCGCGCCCTCGGTGAGCAGCCCGACCTTGCCGAGGAACCCGGAGAGCGGCGGGATGCCGGCCAGGTTGAGCGCGGGCACGAAGAACAGCACGGCGAGCCCGGGCGCGAGCTTCGCGAGGCCGCCCAGCCGGTCGAGCGACGTCGACCCGCCCCGCCACTCGACGAGCCCCACCACGAGGAACAGGGCCGTCTGGACGGAGATGTGGTGCACGACGTAGTAGATGGCCGCGGCCGTGCCCGCCTCAGTGGCGAGCGCGATGCCGAAGATCATGTAGCCGATGTGGCTGACCAGGGTGAACGACAGCAGACGTTTGACGTCGTTCTGCGCCACGGCGCCCAGGATCCCGATGACCATGGTGAGCAGCGCGAGCACCATGAGCACCTGGTCCACCGTGGGGTTGTCCGGGAACAGCAGGGTCTGCGTGCGCAGGATGGAGTACACGCCCACCTTGGTGAGCAGGCCCGCGAACACGGCGGTGACCGGCGCGGGCGCCGTCGGGTAGGAGTCCGGCAGCCACGCGGACAGCGGGAAGATGGCGGCCTTGATGCCGAACGCGAGCAGCAGCAGGAGCTGCAGCGCCGTGCGCACGGTCGGGTCGATCTCCGGCAGCCGCTCCGCGAGCTGCGCCATGTTCACCGTGCCGGTCGCGCCGTAGATCAGCGCGATCGCGGTGAGGAAGAGCAGCGACGACACCAACGTGACGATGATGTACACCGACCCGGCGCGGATGCGCTCCGCCGTGCCACCCAGGGTGAGCAGCACCGCGGACGAGGCGAGCAGGATCTCGAAGCCGACGTAGAGGTTGAACAGGTCGCCGGTGAGGAACGCGTTCGCGACCCCGGCGGCCAGGATGAGGAACGTCGGGTGGAAGATCGCGACGGGGATCATGTCGCCGCGCGTGGTGCCCGGGTCGTCCTCCCCCTCGGGCACGCCCTGCCCCAGGGAGTACAGGAGCACGCACAGCAGCATCACGAAGGACACCGTGAGCATCACGGCGGAGATGCGGTCGGCCACGAGGTCGATGCCGACCGGCACGGCCCAGCTGCCGACCTCGACGACGATCGGGCCGCCGTCCGCGGCGACCAGCAGCCCGACGGACGCGGCGAGGGCGGCGGCGAGCGCGGTGACGCTGATGATGCGCTGCACGCGGGCGTACCGGTGCAGGGCGAGCGTCAGGCCCGCCGCGAACAGCGGCAGCATGACGGGCAGCGGCACGAGCGTCGCGGTGTCCCAGGGCATCACGGACGCTCCTTGTGACCGTCGGCGCGGTGCCCGTCCGTGGGGTGCCCGTCCGTGCGGTGTCCGTCCGTGCGGTGCCCGTCCGTGCGGTGATCGTCGTCGTCGCTGTCGTCGACGTCGTCGTACACGTCGGCGGCCTCCTCGTCGAGCGTCTGGTCGAGCCCGCCGGCGTCCGCGTCCTCGAACGCGGGGGCGTTGAGCGCGGCGTGCCGGGCGACGCGCCGGTCCTCGACGTCGTCCGCGACCTCGTCGTGGCCGTGCAGCTGCCAGGACCGGTAGGCCAGGGCCAGCACGAACGCCGTGAGCGCGAGCGTGATGACGATCGAGGTGAGCACCATCGCCTGGGCGAGCGGGTCGCTCATCCGCACGCCCTCGGGGGCGTTGCCGATGATGGGCGAGGCGCCCGACCGGCCGCCCATGACGAGCAGCATGAGGTTGACGCCGTTGCCGATGAGGACGAAGCCGAGGAGCACCCGGGTGAGCGGGCGCTCCAGCAGCAGGTAGACGCCGGTGCCGAACAGCACGCCGATGGCCAGCACGAGGACGGCCGGCGGGGTGTTCTCGAGGACGACCATCAGACGGTGACCTCCTCGCGCGCGGGCCGCGGGTCCTGGCGGTCGATCTCGGCGCCGAGCGTGCGCAGCAGGTCGAGCACCAGGCCGACGACGACGAGCATCACGCCGATGTCGAAGAACAGCGAGGTCACGAGGTGCACCTCGCCGAGCACCGGGAAGTGCAGGTCCACGATCGTGCTCTGCAGCACCTCCTGACCGGCGACGAGCGTCGCAAGGCCCACGCCGGCGGAGAGGAACAGGCCGGTGCCGAGCAGCACGCCGGGGTTGACCGGCGCGGCCTCGCCCAGCTCGTACCGCCCGCCCGCGAGGTACCGCACGGCGAACGCGATGCCCACCACGAGCCCCGCCGCGAAGCCGCCGCCGGGCGCGTTGTGCCCGCTGAACAGCAGGAACAGGGCGAACACGATCATGGCGTGGAAGATCACGCGGGTGACGACCTCGAACAGCACCGACCGGCGCTCCGGCTCCAGGGTGCTGCCGGCGGCGAGCCACACGCGGCGCGTGTGCGGGTCCGACCGGCTGACCTCGTCCACGCGGGACAGCCGCAGCACCTCGCCGCTGCGCTGCCGCAGGAAGATGAGCGACGCGACGCCGGTCGCCGCGACGAGCAGCACGGAGATCTCGCCGACGGTGTCCCAGGCGCGGATGTCGACCAGGGTCACGTTGACGATGTTCTTGCCGCCGCCCCAGGTGTAGGCCTCGTCGGGGAAGTGGGTGCTGATCGGCTCGGCGACGCGCACCAGCGGCGCGGCGACGGTGAGCGCCATCATGACGACGCCGGTCACCACGCCCAGCGCGAGGCGCAGCCAGCGGCTGGCGGCGAGCGGCCGGTCCGTGAAGTACGGGGGCATGCGCCGCAGCACCAGCATCATCACGACCAGCGTGACCGTCTCGCACAGCACCTGGGTGAGGGCGAGGTCGGGGGCACCGTGCAGCATGAAGAGGGTCGCGTTGGCGTACCCGGCGACGCCCACCAGGACGACGGCCTTGAGGCGGCGGCGGGCGCGCGCAGCGAGCACGCAGGCGACCACGACGACGGCGACGACCGCGGCGTCGGCGGGCCGGTCCCACAGCACGAGCTCCAGCGGCGGGTGCCCGCTGACCAGCCCGGACGCGATGACCGTGCCCGGCGCGACGGCGAGGACGACGAGGATCACGCCGAGGTAGACGGGCAGCGAACCGCGCTGGGTGGCGGCGGTGACGTCGGCCGCGAGGTCGTCCAGCCGGCGCATGGTGCGCCGGTAGGTGACCTCGGCGGAGCGCGGCGACCACAGGAAGTCCTGGGCCTTCTCGACGCGGGCCCGCTGCCAGAAGAGGACGAAGCCGGCGAGCAGCACGAGGACCGTGATCGCGAGGACGGGCGTGAACCCGCCCCACAGCACGAGATGGCCGGGCTCCCCGCCGGGGTAGAGGTCCGCGTACGGGGCGAGCAGCCGCTCCCCCGTCGCCGGCACCAGTGCGACGGCGAGGCCCAGCACCGCGAGCACGAGCGGCGGGGTGACGAGCAGCCACGGCTGGCGCCGCACCGGCGTCGCGGGCGCGGGCTCCGCGGCGGCGTCACGCGCCGTCGCGGGGACGCCCGCCGCGGCCGCCCCCGGGCGCCGCTTGGTGCCGAACGCGCCCCACGCGAACCGCAGGCCGTACGCCACGGTGAGCGCCGAGCCGACGGCCACGGCGAGCAGCGCGATCCACTCGACCGTCCCGGCGCCGTGCGTGACGTCGTGCCACAGGCCCTCGAGCGCGGCCTCCTTGGCGACGTACCCGGCGAACGGCGGGAACCCGATCATCGAGGCGGTCGCGAGCACGCCCGCCACGGCGGTGAACGGCATCGTGCGCCACAGCCCGGACAGCTTGCGCAGGTCGCGGGTGCCGGTGGCGACGTCCACCGCGCCCACGACCAGGAACAGCGCCGCCTTGAACATGGCGTGCGCGCCGAGCATCGCGAGGCCGGCGAGCGCCAGGGCCCTGCTCCCGAGCCCCAGGAGCAGCACGATCAGGCCGAGCTGGGAGACGGTGCCGAACGCGAGGACGAGCTTGAGGTCGTGCTGGCGCAGCGCCTGGTAGCCGCCCAGCAGCAGGGTGCCGCCGCCCAGGACCAGCACCAGCCAGCGCCAGACGGGCAGGTCGGCGAACGCCGGGGCGAAGCGCGCCACGAGGTAGACGCCCGCCTTGACCATGGCCGCCGCGTGCAGGTACGCGGACACCGGCGTCGGCGCCGCCATCGCCGCGGGGAGCCAGAAGTGGAACGGGATGAGCGCGGACTTCGTGGCCGCGCCCGCGACGAGGCAGACCGCCGCCCAGGTGACCGCGGTGCCCGACGGCGGGTCCGCCACGAGCTCCGAGACCCGCCAGGTGTCGCCCACGACGCCGAGGATGATGAGCCCGACCAGCATCGCCAGGCCGCCCGCCGTCGTCACGACGATCGCCTGCATGGCCGCGCGCCGCGACGCCTTGCGGTCGGCATAGTGGCCGATCAGCAGGTAGGAGAAGACGGTGGTGAGCTCCCAGAACACGAACAGGAGCAGCAGGTCGTCGGCGACGACGAGGCCGACCATGGCGGCGGCGAACGCCGTGAGCACGGCCGCGAACCGGCCGAGGCCGAGGGCGTCGCGGGCGAAGTAGGCGGAGCAGTAGAGCAGCACCAGGGCGCCGACGCCGCCCACCACGAGCAGCATGAACCACGCGAGGGTGTCGAGCTGCAGGGTGATCGACAGGTGCAGGCCGGGGACCCACGGGACCTCGGTGGTCGGGAAGTCTCCCGCCGTCACCCGGGGGGTCATCGCCAGCGCGTACGCGGCGGCCGACGCCGGCCCGAGGGCCAGCACCCAGAAGGCTCTCCTGCCCAGCCACGCCACCAGAGCCGGCGCCGCGAGGGCCAGCAGGAAGGTGAAGAGCAGCACTGAGAGCACAGCACTCCGTCCGGTCGAGGGGCGGGGCGTCGGCTTTACTTTACCGGCAGCGAGCGATGGTCCGACGCTGACGAGATGACACGTCGGTGTGACCTGGGTCGCTCGCGAGCAGCGCCTACAGGTCCTCGGGGGCGAGCAGGAAGTCCGCCTCGTCCGCGATCTCGCCGCCGACGGCGGCGTGGATCGCGACCGCCATCTTCCCCACGAGGTCGGCGGCGCGACGCCGGGCGACGACGTGCGCCGCCTGCGGGAACTCCTGGTTCGCCTCGTACACGTCCGGCGGGTCCCAGCGCACGTGGTAGCAGACGGCGCCCGCGGCGGCCCACGGCAGCTCGCGCACCAGCAGGGGCAGGGTCTCGTCGCCGATCACCTCGACGGTGACGGAGCCGTCGAGGCCGAGGTCCGTCGTCAGGCCGTACGCGTCGAGCACCATCGGCGCCTGCAGGGCCTCGATGTCGACGTCGTCCGCGCGCTCGTGGATCGCCTTGCGCACCTCGGGGTCGAGCGGCTCACCCGGGTACAGGGGCCGGTCCGCGATCCCCGCGGGCGGGCCCTGGTACGGCTTGCCCTCGGTCGCGAGGCGCACCCGCGGGTGCGTGGCCTGCAGCACGCGGTGCGCGGCCTGCGGGTCCAGCCAGATGTCGGAGTACACGGTGAGGTCCACGGCCCGGTCCGGGTCGGGGGTCAGCACGACGCCCGGTCCGGCCGCGCGACGGCCGCCGTCGGCGTCGTCCCACGTGCCCGCGACGTCGAGCCGCACCGAGCCGCCCAGCCGGCGCGCCGCCTGGACCAGCCAGGAGACGACGCGCTCCTCCTCGCGGTTCGGCAGCCCCGCGGGGAACGCGCGCCCGAGGCCGTCCCGGTCGCCCCCGAATCGGGCCGCGTCGTCCCAGCGCTCGCGCGGGCACACGACGTCGAACACCATCGCGGTGCCGCCGGGCAGGCCCGCGTCCACGCCCTTGCCCGACGGCGCGTACGGGCCCGAGACCACGCTGTGCCGCGACAGCCGCAGCACGCCCGGCTCCCCCGCGTTCGCCATCCGGCCCACCGGGACGTCGGCGCCCGGAAGGTCGGCGGGGACCACGTCCCAGCGCGTGCCGACGAAGCGCGACATCGCGAGGACCTCGATCTCGTCGACCACGACGTCCGACGGGACCCCCAGCAGGTGACGCGCCTGGTGACCCTGCGCCGCCACCTGGGGCAACGGGGGCAGGGCGGGCTGGTTCTGGGCCACTTGGCGGAGCTCCTTCCGGGACCGGGGCGCGCCGGTACCGGCGCGGCGGGACCGAGCGTAGCGACGTCCCGCCCCGTCGCGGAACGGCCCGTCCGCCGCCCCGGCGCCCGCTCTCCGGCCCGGCCCGCGCGCGGCGCTCAGACGTCGCTCCGGTGGAACGACTGCCACGACCGGCTGGCCGTCGGGCCGCGCTGTCCCTGGTACCGCGAGCCGTACGCGTCCGAGCCGTACGGGTGCTCCGCCGGGGACGACAGGCGGAAGAAGCACATCTGGCCGATCTTCATGCCCGGCCACAGCGTGATCGGCAGCGTCGCGACGTTGCTCAGCTCCAGCGTCACGTGCCCCGAGAAGCCCGGGTCGATGAATCCCGCCGTGCTGTGCGTGAGCAGGCCGAGCCGCCCCAGCGACGACTTGCCCTCCAGCCGCGCGGCGACGTCGTCGGGCAGCGTCACCGACTCGAACGTGGAGCCCAGCACGAACTCCCCCGGGTGCAGCACGAACGGCTCGTCCGGCGCCACCTCCACGAGGCGCGTGAGCTCGGGCTGCTCCTGCGACGGGTCGATGAACGGGTACTTGTGGTTGTCGAACAGCCGGAAGTACCGGTCGAGGCGGACGTCGATGCTGGAGGGCTGGAGCATCGACGGGTCGTACGGGTCGAGGACGACCCGCCCGGCGTCGAGCTCGGCCCGGATGTCGCGGTCGGAGAGCAGCACGGGGACACGGTAGTCGGGTCGGCCGGCGCGTGCCCCGTCGTCCCGATGCCGGGCCGCGACCGGCCCTCGTGTATCCTGGGGGCCGCGCACGCCGCGGGATCCGACCCCGGCACTCTTCGGTACCTCGCATCGAAGCCAGGTCCGCGCGCAGGGGACAGCACCGCTGTCCACGACGATCTCCGCCCGTCCGGCGCGGAGCGAGAGCAGAGCAGAGAGCATCACTTCTTCCACCATCGCAAGGCCCACGTCCGCGTCCGCGGCGGAGGGCAGCACCCCCACGTCCCCTGTGTGGCGCCGGGCCGACGACGACCTGTGGGTCGCGACGGTCGACGGCGAGTACGGGGGCATGATCACCCGACAGCCGGACGGCTATCACGTGCACGACCGCTTCTCGCGGCCCGTCGCCGTCGTCCCCACCCTTGCCGAGGCGACGGGGCTCCGCGCACCGTCACGTCACGGCGCCCCGCGCGCTCGCCGAGCCCGCGCCCACACCGTCCGCACCCGCCCGGGTGCGACGACCGGACCCCGGTTCGCGGGTCCGTCGCATCAACGAGAGAAGACACCATGACCACCGGAACTGTGAAGTGGTTCAACGAGGAGAAGGGCTTCGGCTTCATCGCCCCCTCCGACGGCACCGCCGACGTGTTCGCGCACTACAGCGCGATCATCGCGGACGGCTTCCGCTCCCTCGCCGAGGGCCAGCAGGTCGAGTTCGAGGTGACGCAGGGCCCCAAGGGCTCGCAGGCCTCGAACATCCGCCCGCTCTGACGCCGCTGCCGGCACGCCGTCCGCGGCGTGCCGGCCACCGGTTCGGAGCATCACCCCCGGTTGGGTATGATCGGGGCGCGCACACCGTCAAGGTGCTGCTGCGCGGGTGTAGTTCAATGGTAGAACTTCAGCTTCCCAAGCTGACAGCGCGGGTTCGATTCCCGTCACCCGCTCCAAGCTTGAACATGCAGGTCAGAGCACGTATGGGCACGTACCGCCCGGCTCTGGTCACACCGGAAATCTCGTCTGGCGTGACCTAACGTGACCGATCCTCTCGGGGGTCGGCCCAGCCGGAAGCGAGGCCCACGTGTCGTCAGCACCCCTCTCCCCCACCCCCGAGCACCCCATCGAGCTCGACGCCGGCGCGCACCCCGTGCCGCTCGCCGCTCCGGGTGAGCTCCCCGTCGACCGGCCCGTGCGGCGCGCTGCGCGCCGCCAGACGCGCCGCGGTTACGGGAACGTCAACCAGCTCCCGTCGGGACGCTGGCGCGCCCGCTACACCGGCCCGGACGGCAAGCGACGCACCATCGGCACCTACCCCACCCGCGGCGAGGCCGACGCCGCGCTCGCCGGGGTGCTCTCCGACGTCTACCGCGGCACCTACCGCGCGCCCGAGCGCGGCGCCGTCACGTTGGCGACCTACGCCCGCCGGTGGCTCGCCCAGCAAACGGAGCTACGCCCGCGCACCGTCGACCTGTACGCGCGGCTGCTCGACCGGTGGGTGCTGGCCGAGCTGCCCGTCGTCGGGTCGAGCTCGCGGATCGACCTAGGCCGGGTCGAGCTGCGCGCGCTCACCCCTACCGGCGTCGCCGAGTGGTTCGCCGCCGTCAGCGGCGCGGCGCGCGTGTCGGCGACCGCGCGGGCCGAGCGTGCCGCCGGCGCGACCGACGCCCAACACGCCCGCGCGTGGGCGCGAGCCCAGGGCATGAACGTCGGTGCAAGCGGGCGCCTGCCGGCCGCGGTCGTCGCCGCCTGGCGAGCCGCTGACCGGCCCGCCGCGGCGACCGGCGCCGCACCGTCTCTCGACGCCGGCCGCACCCAAGCCGCCCAGGCATACCGGCTGCTGCGCACGGTGTGTAACGCCGCGGTGCGTGAACGGCTCATCGACGCCTCGCCGTGCCAGGTCCGCCGAGCCGGGCAGGTGAAGCCGGCCGAGCGCGTGCCGGCGACGCCCGAGGAAGTCGACACCATCGCCGCCGCGATGCCTGAGCGTTACCGCGCCGCGGTCGTCTTGGCCGCGTGGTCGGCGCTGCGGGCCGGCGAGCTGTTCGCGCTCGAACGACGGCACGTCGAGCGGGTGCCCGGCGGGGTGCGGCTGCGCGTCGAGCAAGCGCTCGTCGACGTCGCCGGCCAGGCGGTCACGTTCGGCCCGCCCAAGTCCGACGCCGGCCGGCGCACGGTGAACGTGCACGGCCCAGCCGCGGCAGCGCTGCTGGACCACCTGCGCACGTTCACCGGCCCGGGCGCACGCGCGCTCGTGTTCGCTACCGAGACCGGTCGGCCGGTGCGCGCCGGCCAGCGCACGCAGATGTTCGCCCGAGCTCGTCGAGCTGTCGGGCGTGACGACCTGCGCTGGCACGACCTGCGGCACACCGGAGCGACCCGCGCTGCGGAAGCCGGCGCCACGCTGCGCGAGCTACAGAACCGGCTCGGGCACTCGACCATCGCCGCGGCGCTGGTCTACCAGCACGCCAGCGACGACGCCGACCGCCGCCTCGCCGAGCGCATGGCCGCGATGACCGAGCGCGAGGCCGAAGCGTCGAATCTGTACCGGCTGCCCGCGTGAGCACGGGGGCGCCGACGGCTCACCACCGGATCGGGCCGAGCCGTAGCATCGGCGACATGCCCGCCGGTGCCGCACCGCGCGAGCTCGGCGAGGACGACGT
>NZ_JBHVBO010000119.1:0-12923 GCF_042668085.1 Isoptericola sp. NPDC057391
CTCGACCGGCAGGGCGGCTCAGCGCCGCAGGTCCTGCGCGGCGGACACGAGGGCCGCGCTCGCAAGGTTGCGCCGGCCCTCCGAGGCGACGTCGGCGGCGAACCGCTGGAAGCGGTCGAGCGCCTTGTCGGCGGCACGCGGCGGGAGCGTGGCCGCCAGCCCCACCTGCGTGAGGAGCCGCGCGCTCTCCCCGCGGGTCAGCACGCCCTGGACGGCGTAGTCGCCCACGAGCCGCGCGGTGCTGCCCGGCGTGACCCGCAGGTCGTGCCGGGTCAGCGTCACCGTCGTCGTGGTGACGACGTCCGGGTCGGACTCGCTCGTCGCGGTGATCGTCACCGTGGCCGAGCGGGCCGCGCCGTCGCCGGCCGTCGCGTACGCGGCGACGGGCTCGGCGTCCCCGGCCTCGACGGCCGTCAGCTCGTACGGGAGCGTGACGTCCCAGCCCTCGCCGTCGACGGTCGCGGACAGGCGGTAGACGTCGGACCCGTGCACGCCGTCGCCCGCCTCGCCCGTGTTCGCCAGGCGGGACGTCACCAGGGCGGTGCCGCCGCCCACGGGAGCGGTCCGGGCCCGGCCGAGCCGGCCGTCGCGCTCCTGGTCGCCGGAGCCGTCGAGCGACCGGGCCGCGACGTCGTACGACAGGACGCCGTCACGGTCGCGGTACGCGTCCAGCACATACAGGTGCAGCCGGTTGGGCTCGTCCACCCACTCCGACACGCTGCCGGAGCCGGTGCCCGCGTGGAAGGTGGCGTCGTCGAGCTGGCGCGGGTCTCCCCGCACGACCATGACGTCCTGGCCGTCCGGGCCCACGTAGTCGACCCGGTCGATGTCCTGCGGGTTGGCGTCGACGAGCCACTCGCGCGGGCTGCCCTTCGACTGGTTCTGCGCCAGCAGCACGCCGTGCCCCGGGGCGAAGGAGTCGTTGCCGACCCGGTCCACGACCTCCATCGTGTAGTCCTGCCAGCCCGTGCCGTCGGGGCACCAGAACGCGGCGTCGTCGGTGACGGCGCCCACCTGGTCCTCGCACGCGCCGGCGGTCCAGCCGCCGTCGACGTCGAGGTCGAGCGCGACCTTGTCGCCGTCGTCCGGCACGTGCTCGCGCGAGCGGAGCGTCGCGACGGCGACGCCGTCCTCGGCCAGCCCGCTGCGCGTGAGCTGCACCGTCATGGCGTCGGTGAGCACGCCGAGGTCCTGCTTGTAGTGCACCATGTGGTGCGGCCCGAGGCCGGAGCCCCCGGCGTTCGGCACCTGCCAGCGCTGGTGGGTGCCGCCGGGCCCGTTGAACGTGCCGCGGCTCATCATCTCCCAGTACCCCGTGAAGTTGCGGGTGTCGTCGGCGAACGGGTTGTTGTAGTTGTCGGGCAGCCCGCGCAGGTGGCTGAACTCGTGGGCGAACACGCTGAGCCCCGAGCTCTCCGCCTGCGTCGAGATGCCGCCGCCGGCGTTCGGCCAGTGGTTCGCCGCGGCGCGCCACGACGTCCAGTCCACGTACCGGGTGGAGGCCCAGTTCGTCATGGGCTCGCCGAGCTGGTTGAGCACGGGGGAGCCGTCGGCGTTGCGCGGGGGCCCGAGCTCGTCCGGCACGTCCTCCTTGTCCGCGAACCTCATCTGCCCGAACTCCTCCCAGGTGGAGGACTCGTCGTGGCCCGCGGTGACGATGAAGACGTTGTCGAACCCGCAGAAGTCGTCGGTGGTGCAGCCGATGGCGTCGCGCCACAGCGCCATGCCGTCGGCGCGCAGGTTCTTGCCGCACTCGTCGCCCTGCGGGCAGAACTGCTCGATCGGGCCGTTCATGCGGTCGTCGATGCCGTACTCGTGCAGCTTGCCGGGCAGCCGGAACGCGCCGAACACCTCGGCGTCCACGCCGATCTTCCCGTGGCTGTCCTCCATCCAGTACGAGTGCAGCGTCTGGAAGCCGTTGCGCTCGCTCGGCACCGTGAAGTAGTCGAGGTACCAGTCGTCCACCTGGTCCGCCGGGACGGGTTCGAACCCCTCCTGCGGGTTGCCGAACGGGTGCGACCCCGGCTCCTGGGTGACGAGCATCGGCTGGTCGGTGAACTCGAGCAGGATCACCGCGGTGCGGTACTGCACCTCGGAGCCCTGCGACGTGGCGGCGGACGCCCACTCGTCGGGCCGCACGGGCACGTAGTCGTCCCACGTCATCGACGCCTGGTCCTCCCAACGCTGCGGGTCGGCGGGGACCACGGGGCCGGACGACGGCGGTCCGCCCGGCGGGTCCTGCGCCGCGAGGCCGGGGGCGCTCGCGAGCGGGACCGCCACCAGGGCGGCGGCCGTCGCGGCGGCCGCCCGCCAGGTGCGTCGCCGGGCCGTGCCCGGCCCGCGGCGGCGGGCACGCTGACGGACAGGGGTGCGGGTGCTGCTGGGGTCTCGCGCTGGGTTCGCTGTCACGACCGTGCTACCTCCTCGTAGCGGTGGGCAGTGCCCGGGCGGCGCTGCCCGCCGCGAACCTATCCGTGTGCCGGGGCGACCAACCTGTGGACGCGCCGTGAAGATCTCGGTCGGCGCCTGGGCGGCGGCCCGGCGCGCGGGCGCGCTCCACGCGCGTCCGGACCGCGGGCCCCCTAGGGTTTCCGCGTGAGCTCGGAACGCACCTCCCCCTCCGGCGCGGACACCGTCCCGCTGAGCGTCCGCGCGGCGGCCTCCTGGTCGTGGCGCGTCCTGTTGATCGCCGCCGCCGTCGCCGGGTTCCTGTGGCTGCTCGCGGCGCTCAAGACGATCGTCGTGCCGGTCGCCATCGCGCTGCTGGTGACGATCCTGCTCGCGCCGGTCCGCCGCACCCTCCAGCGGTGGCACCTCGGCAAGGGCCTGGCGACGGCGGTGTCGATCGTCGGGCTGATCGTGCTGGTGGGCGGCCTGGTGACGCTGGCCGGCACGTCCATCGTCAGCGGCTTCCAGGACCTCGCCGACCAGGCCGTCGAGGGCTTCCGCCAGTTCACGACCTGGCTCGCCGAGGGCCCGCTGAAGCTCGACGCCGAGCAGCTGTCCCAATACGGCCAGCAGCTGCAGGGGTCGCTGGTGGAGAGCTCGGGCCTCGTGTCGGGGGCGCTGGGCGCCGCGACCACCGTGGGGCACGTCTTCGTCGGGGCGCTCATCGCGCTGTTCTGCACGATCTTCTTCCTGCTCGACGGCCGGACCATCTGGACCTGGCTCGTCAACCTGCTGCCGGTGCGGGCGCGGGAGAACGTGCACCAGGCGGGCCGCCGCGGGCTCGTCACCCTGTCGGCCTACGTGCGCACCCAGATCCTCGTCGCGTTCGTCGACGCCGTCGGCATCGGCGTCGGGTCGGTCTTCTTCGTGCCCGCCCTCGCGCTGCCCATCGGCATCCTGGTCTTCGTCGGCTCGTTCGTGCCGATCATCGGCGCGATCGTCACCGGCGCCATCGCCACCGCCGTCGTGCTGGTGGCCAAGGGCTGGATCGCCGCCCTCATCATGCTCGGCATCGTGCTGCTGGTGCAGCAGGCCGAGAGCCACATCCTCCAGCCGTTCCTCATGGGGCACGCGGTGTCCCTGCACCCGGTGGCCGTGGTGCTCGTGGTCGCGGCGGGAAGCCTCGCGGCCGGCATCGTCGGCGCGCTGTTCGCGGTGCCGCTGGCGGCGGTGCTCAACACGGTGCTGCTGTACTTCCACGGCCACGACAAGTTCCCCGAGCTCGGCACGGAGGACCATCTGCCGTTGCTGCGCAAACGCTCGCAGCTGCCCGGTACCCTGCTCTGGTCGGGTCGGGCGTCGTCACAGGAGACGACGACGGGCGGCACCACGGATGCCAGCACGGACGGCAGCACGACCGGCGCCCCTGCCTCGCCCGACCCGGGCCCGGCAGGAGAGAACAGGTAAGTGGCAGCAGCACACCCCCCGATCGACCACGTCACCCTCGACGACGTCCGCGCCGCGGCGCGGCTGCTCGACGGCGTCATCACCCGCACCCCGGTGCAGGCGTTCCGCGCCATGACCGAGGCCGCCGGCGCGCCCGTCGTCCTCAAGTGCGAGAACCTGCAGCGCGCCGGGTCGTTCAAGATCCGCGGCGCGTACACGCGCCTGAGCCGGATGTCCGACGAGGAGAAGGCGCGCGGCGTCGTCGCCGCCAGCGCCGGCAACCACGCGCAGGGCGTGGCGCTCGCGGCCCAGATGCTCGGCATCCACGCCATCGTCTACATGCCCGTGGACGCGTCCGTCCCCAAGCTGCGCGCCACCCGCGGCTACGGGGCCGAGGTGCGGCAGGTCGGCGAGAGCGTGGACGAGGCGCTCGTCGCCGCCCGCGCGGAGGCCGCCCGCTCCGGGCGCACGCTCATCCACCCGTTCGACCACCTCGACGTCGTGACCGGTCAGGGCACGGTGGCCCTCGAGATCCTCGAGCAGGTGCCCGACGTCGGCACGGTCGTCGTGCCGCTCGGCGGCGGCGGGCTGGTCGCGGGCATCGCGACCGTCCTCGCCGAGGCGGCGCCGCACGTCAAGGTCGTGGGCGTGCAGGCCGAGACCGCGGCCGCGTACCCGGACTCCCTCGTCGCAGGGCGCCCCGTGCCGCGGGCGCTGGGCGCGACGATGGCGGACGGCATCGCGATCGGCACGCCCGGGGACGTGCCGTTCGAGGTGCTGGCCCGCCTGGGCGTGGAGGTGCGCACCGTCTCCGAGGAGGAGATGTCGCGCGCCCTGCTGCTCGTGGCCGAGCGGGGCAAGCTGATCGTGGAGCCGTCGGGCGCCGCCGGCGTCGCGGCGGTCCTCGCCGCCGCGCCCGGCTCGCTGCCGGGCACCATCGTCCCCGTCCTCACCGGCGGCAACATCGACCCGCTGCTCCTGCTGCGGGTCGTGCAGCACGGCCTCGTCGCCGCCGGCCGGTACCTGCAGCTGCGCGTGTGCATCGACGACAAGCCCGGCTCCCTCGCCGAGCTGCTCGACGTCGTCGCGGCCGCCGGCGCGAGCATCGTGCAGGTGGAGCACACCCGCACCGACACGTCGCTCACCGTGGCGCAGGTGCTCGTGAACCTCCAGCTCGAGACCAAGGGGACCGAGCACTGCGAGGCCGTCGTCGAGCGCCTGCGCGCCGCGGGCTTCGCGGTCGCGTGACCCCGGGCGTGCGGAGTCAGCGCAGCGCGCGGCGGTAGTCGCCGGGCGCGCACCCGCAGATCTGGCGGAAGGTGTCGTAGAAGCTGCTCTGCGACGTGAACCCGGCGGCGTGCCCCACCTCCACCGTGGTGGCGTCGGTCGTGATGAGCAGGCGCTGCGCCTCCGCCACCCGGCACCGGGCGATGTAGGTGCCGAGGGTGGTGCCCACCACCCGCTTGAACAGCGTCATCGCGTGGCTGGGGCTGAGGTGCACGGCGCGCGCGACGTCCGACGGCGCGATGGGGGAGCGGTAGTGCTCCGCCACGAACTGGGCCATCGCCGTCGCGCGCGCGGCGGCGCCGGACGGGCCCGGCGTGGCGGCCGCGTCGCCCGCGGGGCCGGGCGTCCCCGCCGTCTCCGCGGCGGCGAGCGCCCGGCGCACGAAGGCCTGCACCTCCAGCATGACGACGGTGTGGTCGCCGCCCGCGAGGACGTCGCGGTGCCAGGTGCCGAAGAGCGCGTCGACGTCGCGGGCGAGCGCGGAGGCCGGCACGACGACGGGGCGCGCCCGCAGCAGCACCGCGATCTGCTCGTCCGGCAGCGCCCAGCCGAGCACCTCGGTGAGCGGCACGTGCACCCACGACACGGTGGACCCGACCGCGTCGGGCTCGACGAGCTGGTGCGGCGTGCCGCCCCAGAAGAGCGCCACCTGGCCCGCCTCGACCTGCAGCGTGGACCCGCCGAAGAGGTACTCCAGGCGGCCGGCGTGCACGAGGTTGAGCTCGAGGTCGTCGTGCCGGTGCGGGTGCTCCATCACCGGCGGGGCGCCGCGTCGCACCCACAGGGCGGCCTCCTCCATCCGGACGTCGTCGACCGTCAGTGCCATGCGGGGGAGCCTAGGGCGATCGAAGGATCCCGGAAAGCGGGGCGACCGATCCGGAGGATCGACCGCCATCCTCGGGCCTAGCGTCGCTGCATGGCTCATTCCCCGAAGATCACCATCATCGGCGCCGGCGGCTTCGTGTTCCCGTTCCGCCTCATCGGCGACCTGCTCAGCTTCCCCGCCCTGCGCGACGCCACGCTCTGCCTCATGGACCTCGACGCCGGCAGGCTGGACCGGGTGGCGGGCGCGGCCCGCGAGCTCGTGGACCACCACGGCCTGCCCACCGTCGTCGAGCAGACCACGGACCGGCGCGCCGCCCTCGACGGGGCCGACTTCGTCATCATCACGTTCCAGGTGGGCGGCGTGGAGTCCTACCGGCACGACGTCGAGATCCCGCGCCGCTACGGCGTCGACCAGACCGTGGGCGACACCGTCGGCCCCGGCGGGGTGTTCCGCTTCCTGCGGTCGGTGCGTGCCTACCAGGACATCGCGGCCGACGCGCTGGAGGTCTGCCCGGACGCGCAGTTCATCAACTACGCCAACCCGATGGCGATGGCCACCGCCTACCTCAACGCCCTCGGGCTGCGCACGGTGGGCCTGTGCCACAGCGTGCAGGGCACCACCCGCATGCTCGCCCGCACCCTCGGCGTCCCCTACGACGAGGTCTCCTACCGCTGCGCCGGCATCAACCACCAGGCCTGGATCCTCGAGTTCCGCCGCGGCGCCGAGGACCTCTACCCCCGCCTGCGCGAGGTCATGGCCGCGCGCCACGTGCCCGGGCGCGCCGCCGCCGACCTGCTCGCCGACGACGGCGACCACTCCGACGCGGCGCTCGCCGCCAGCACCTACGAGGGCGGCAACGAGCAGGTCCGCACCGCGCTGATGAACCACTTCGGGTACTTCGAGACGGAGTCCAGCCACCACGCGTCGGAGTACGTGCCGTGGTTCCGCAAGGACGCCGAGACCATCCTCGAGTACATCCCGGAGCGGTGGGACTACTACGAGATCTGCTCCGCCCACGACGAGCAGGGCGACGTGGACGAGCAGCTCGAGAGGCTCAAGGCCGACCTCAGCCCGTCGGTCGAGTACGGGGCCTCGATCGTCAACGCCGTCGTCACGGGCGTGCCCGCCGTCGTCTACGGCAACGTGCCCAACGCGGGCCGCGTCATCACGAACCTGCCCGACGACGCGTGCGTGGAGGTCGCCTGCCTGGTCGACGCGAACGGCGTGCAGCCGACGTCGTCCGGCGAGCTCCCGCCGCAGCTCGCGGCGATCAACCGGACCAACGTCAACGTCCAGACGCTCGCCGTGCGCGCCGCCCTCACCGGCGACGTCGAGCACGTGCACCACGCCGTCGCCCTCGACCCGCTGACGTCCGCGCACTGCACGCTCGAGCAGATCCGGGCGATGACGGACGAGCTGCTCGAGGCCCACGCCGCGCTGCTGCCCGCCGCGCTGCGCCCGGCCCCGTCGGCGTCGTCGTCGGAGCCCGCCCTCGACCGGGACCCCGTCCTGGCGCGCTGAGCGCCCGTGGCGCCCCGGCGACGACGCCGGGGCGCCACCCACGGGCGCGGCGCACCCGCGCCGCCCCTCCCGCGACGATCTCGCGGACGATCCCTCGACGAAGAGGAGACGACATGCCGACCTCATCGGCGCCCGGCAGGCGCCCGGACGCGCGCCGGCTGTCCCGGCGGAGCTTCCTGGCGGTGGCCGGGATCAGCGTGGCCGGGGCGCTCGCGGCCTGCTCCGGCGCCCCCACCGGCACGAAGCACCTGCGCCTGTCCTCGTGGAACATCCCGCTGGACCTCGAGTCCTACCAGGCGCTCGCCGACGAGTTCGTGGCCGCCCACCCCGGCACCAGCGTCGCGGTGGAGGTCACGACCGGGCAGTTCCACCAGTGGTTCATCACGCGCCTGGCGGCGGACCTGGCGCCCGACATCATCCGCATCACGCCGCAGCAGATCGGCCGGTACGCCGCCAACGGAAGCCTCGTCGACCTCACGGGCGCCGTGCCGCCGGAGTACCAGGACGACTGGTCGGAGCCGTTCTGGGCGATCGGTGCCAAGGCCGACGGCCTGTTCGGCGTCTTCCAGCACACCGACAACTTCATCACCTACTACGACAGGCGCGTGATCGAGCAGATCGGCGTCGACGTGCCGCAGACCCTCGACGAGGCGTGGCGGTGGGACGAGTTCCTCGAGATCGCCGCCGAGGCGCAGAAGATCACCGGGCGGTACGGATTCGGCTACGGCTGGAGCGGGCCGGAGACGGCGTACCGCTGGATGCCGCTCGTCTACCAGAACGGGGGCGCCTTCCTCGGCGAGGACGGCGAGACGCCGAGCATGGACACCGACGCCGCCGTCGGCGCGCTGGAGTTCGGCCGCCGCTGGTACGCCGACGGGCTGGTCTCGCCGGCGAACATGAGCAAGTCCGGCGGCGGCGCCGTCGGGCGCGACCTCTTCGCCACCGGCCAGACCGGGCTGCTGCTGGACAACCCCGAGGCGATCGCCGCGCTCGACGAGGCCCGCCCCGACGAGTGGGGCACCACGTACATGATCCGCAACGTCGCAGAGGCGTCCGACCTCGGCGGCAACGCGCTGGCGGTGACGAGGTCCAGCAAGCACCCCGAGCTGGCGGCCGAGCTCGTCGCGTTCCTCACGAGCCGCACCCACGTCGCCGAGTTCTGCCGGCGCGGCAACTGGTTGCCCGCCCGCTCCTCGCTGGACGCCGCCGACATCGGCTACGACCGGCACGAGCCCACGATGCAGCAGTTCATCGACCAGGCCACGACCATCCCGCTGTCCATGGTGCGCGCCCAGTCCGGGCCGTACTTCAGCTCCCTCAACTCGGTCTTCGCGGACTACCTCGACCTGTGCTTCCTCGGCGAGCTCACGCCCGCCGAGTGCGGCGCCCAGATGACGGAGGCGATGCGCAGTGTCACCACGCGGTGAGACCCTCACGGCCCCGGAGGCGCCACCGCCCGCCTCGCCGACGGCCGACGTCGCGCGCGCGGCGTCGCGGACGGGCGGGCCCGCGGGCCGCCGTCGCGGCCGCTGGGCGCCCTACCTGTTCGTCGGCCCCGCGGGGCTGCTGTTCCTCGCGTTCTCCCTGGTGCCGATCGTCATCGCGGTCGCGCTGTCCTTCCAGGACACCGCCACGCTCGGCGACGGCCGGTGGGTGGGCGCGGACAACTACCGGACCATGCTGTCCGACCCGCTGCTGCGCACGGCCCTGCTCAACACGGTGGTCTTCACCGTCGGCACGGTGCCCACGGCGATGGCGATCGGGCTGGCGCTCGCCGTCGCGCTGAACCGCCCGCTGCCGGGGCGGGGCCTGCTGCGGGCACTGTTCTTCGTGCCGATGGTCGCGGCCGGCGTCGTCGTCGGCGTGATCATGTCGTGGATCTTCAACCCGGACTACGGCGTGGCGAACAACGCGCTCCGGGCGGTCGGGCTCGAAGGGCTGCCGTGGCTGACGTCGCCGCGCACGGCGATGCTCACGCTGGTGCTCGTCGTCGTGTGGACCCGCATCGGCTTCTGCATGGTGATCTACCTCGGGGCCCTGCAGTCGATCCCGTCCGAGCTGCGCGAGGCCGCCGCCATCGACGGCGCGAGCCGCTGGCAGCGGTTCCGGCGCCTCACCGTGCCGATGCTGGCGCCGACCACGTCGATCCTGCTCATCCTCAACGTGGTGTTCTCGCTGCAGGCGTTCGACGTCATCTACGTGATGACCGGCGGCGGCCCCGGCTTCTCGACGACCGTCCTCATCCAGTACGTGTTCCGGTCCGCCTTCGCCGACGCCCGCATGGGGTACGCCGCGGCGCTGGGCCTGCTGCTCGTGCTGATCCTGCTGGTCTTCACGCTGCTGCGGCAGCGGGCGACGAAGAAAGCCGAGGAGCTCCTGTGACCGCCACCGCCGCCCCCGTGCGCCCTGCGCCCGCACGTTCCGGCCGCTCGCCTCGCGAGCGCCGGTCCCACCGCCGCCGCTGGCTGCTCACCGCCGGCCTCACCGCCGTCGCGATCCTCGTCGTCTTCCCGCTCTACTGGATGGTGGTCTCGGCCCTCACCCCGGGCGGGCAGTCGCAGAGCAGCGAGTTCTACCTCTGGCCCGACGCGCCGACCACAGGCAACTTCACCGAGGTCTTCGCGACGCAGCCGGTCTGGCGCTGGCTCGGCAACTCGTTTCTCGTCGCGAGCGTCGGCACCGCGCTGTCCGTGTGCGTCTCGCTCGGCGCCGGGTACGCGCTCGCGAAGTACCGGTTCCGCGGGCGCGGGCTGCTGTACGCGGTCTTCCTCGTGACGATCATGATCCCCATCCAGGTCACCCTGGTGCCGGCGTTCCTCGTCGTGGCGCGGCTCGGGCTCGTCGACTCGCCGTGGGCGGTCATCCTGCCGACCCTGTTCGACGTCGTCGGGATCTTCATCGCCCGCCAGTTCATGCTGGGCGTGCCCGACGCGCTCATCGAGGCCGCACGGCTCGACGGCGCGGGCGAGCTGCGCACCTTCTTCCGGGTGGTGCTGCCCTCCTGCGGCCCGCTGGTCGGCGTCCTGGTGATCCTCGGCTTCATGAACCGCTGGAACGACTTCCTGTGGCCCCTCGTGGTGCTGCAGGGCAACGAGAGCCTCACCGTGCCGGTCGGGCTGTCGACCCTGACCAGCAACCCCGCGTTCAGCTCGCCGTGGGGCGCCGTGATGGCCGTCGCGACCGTCGCCGTCGTGCCGCTGCTCGTGGTGTTCCTGGTCTTCCAGAAGACCTTCGTGCAGGGCATCGCGAGCACGGGGATCAAGTAGACGTCGGCGAGGCGTCTGTCGGGCGGTCTCCCGTTCGTCGTGCTCATGTACACGGTCACCGCGGCCGTGCAGGATGAGGAACCGACCGAAGGAGAACGTCGTGCGCTACCTGATGCTGGTGCTGTCCACGCCCGAGGACCCGGAGCTGCGGCCGGAGGACGCCGCAGGCGCGCCGCCCATCGAGGGGTGGGTGGAGAAGTACTACGGCAGCGGCGCCGCCGTGCTGGGCGACCGGCTGCGCCCGCCCGCCGACGCGGTCGGGGTGCGGGTGCGCGGCGGGCGCGCGCTCGTCACCGACGGGCCGTTCTCGGAGACCAAGGAGGCGATCGGCGGGTTCGACGTCATCGACGCGCCGGACCTGGACACGGCAATCACCATCGCCACGGAGCACCCCATGGCCCACGAGGGCGCCATCGAGCTGCGGCCGTTCTGGCCGCTGGACCTCGAGGCCGCCGGCGCGACGGACGGGGGCGAGTGATGCGGTACCTCCTGCTGGTGATCGAGCCCGACGTGCCCGACCGCGGCCCGGACGCCGACATCGAGGACTGGGTGCGCCGGCACGACGCCGACGGCTCGCGCGTGCTGGGGGAGCGGCTCCGGCCGGCCGCCGACGTGCGGCGGGTGCGGGTGTCCGACGGCAGGGCCCTCGTCACGGACGGGCCGTTCACCGAGACGAAGGACGTGATCGGCGGCTTCGACATCGTGGAGGCCGCCGACCTCGAGGCCGCGCTCGCGATCGCCGCCGAGCACCCCGGCGCCCGGGGCGGCGGCACGGTCGAGGTGCACCCGTTCTGGCCGACCGACGGCGCCGATCCGGCGTGACGACGCCCTCCGCCGTCGAGGACGCGTTCCGCAGCGAGTGGGGGCGCGTCCTCGGCGCGGTGGCGCGGGCCACCGGCGACCTCGACCTCGCGGAGGAGTCCGCGCAGGAGGCGTTCGCGACGGCGCTGCGCACCTGGTCGCGCGACGGCGTCCCCGACCGGCCGGGCGCGTGGCTCACCACGACGGCGCGGCGGCACGCCCTGAACGTGCTGCGCCGGCGCCGGGTCGAGGCGGAGAAGAGCGAGGCCGCCGCGCGGCGCGGCGAGCGCGTCGACGCGCCGGGACGCGCCGCCGACGGCGTGCACGAGGAGGTCGAGCGCGGCCTCGACGACGAGGGCTGGTCGCCCGAGGACCCGGACGGCGACCTGGTGCGGCTGCTGTTCACGTGCTGTCACCCGGCCCTGCCGCTCGACGGCCGGGTGGCGCTCACGCTGCGCTCCCTCACCGGCATGACGACGGGGCAGGTGGCGCGAGCGTTCCTCGTCCCCGAGGCGACGATGTCCCAGCGGCTCGTCCGGGCCAAGCGGCGCATCCGTGCCACCGGCATCGCGTTCCGGGTGCCGCCGCCGGGCCTGCTCGCCGAGCGCACCGACGCGGTGCTCGCCGTGCTCTACGTGCTGTTCACCGAGGGCTATGACGCGTGGGCGGAGCCCGCCGACGAGGTCGAGGGCTGCGCCGAGCGGCGCGCGCTGGCCGGGGACGCGGTGCGTCTGGCGCGGCTCGCCGCCCGGCTGCTGCCGGACGAGCCCGAGGCCCGCGGCCTGCTCGCGCTCCTGCTGCTGCAGCACGCGCGCCGCGACGCGCGGACCGGCGCCGACGGCGTCGCGCGGACCCTCGCGGAGCAGGACCGCTCGCGCTGGCGGCGCGACGAGGTCGACGAGGGGCTGGCGGTGCTCGACGGCGCGCTCGCGGCCCGGCGGCCGGGGCCGTACCAGGTGCAGGCCGCGATCGCGGCGCTGCACTGCCGGGCCGCGACCGCGGCGGACACGGACTGGGCCGAGGTGCTCGCCCTCTACGACGTGCTGCTCGGCCTGGCGCCGTCGCCCGTCGTCGCGCTCAACCGCGCCGTCGCGGTGGCCGAGGTGCACGGCGCGGAGGCGGGCCTCGACGCGGTCGACGCCGTCGCGCAGGACCCCGCGCTGGCGGGCTACCACCTGCTGCCGGCCCTGCGCGCGGACCTGCTGACAAGGGCCGGCCGGCCCGCCGACGCCGTCGTCGAGCTGCGCCGCGCCCTCGACCAGGTCGACCGCGAGGGCGACCGCCGCCTCCTGCGCGCCCGCCTCGCCGCCCTCGCGCCGAGGCGGACACCGAGATAGAGAACCCGGACCCGCGAGATAGAGAGGCTCGACGAGACCGCAACCCGTTGC
>NZ_JBHVBO010000120.1:0-12844 GCF_042668085.1 Isoptericola sp. NPDC057391
TCACGTCACTGCGTGATCTCGTCCCAGCCGTCGGTGAGCTGCGTCTGCAGCTGGGCGGCGTCGGTCTCCCTCGCCAGGAACCGCTGGTAGGCCGGCGTGGCCACGGTGTCCTTCCACTGCGCGTACGCGTCGACGAACAGGTACGGCGCGGAGACGAAGTTCTGGCCGCCGGCCAGGATGGTGCTCCACCCGTTCTCGTCGCCGAGCTCGTCGGCCAGGAGCTCCTGCGCGGAGGTGGTCGCCGGGATCAGGGCGTCCGCCTCGTTGAGCGCCGCGAGGTTCTCCGTGTCGGTGAAGAACTCGATGAACTCCGCCGACTGCTCGACGTGCTCGGAGTCGATGTTCACCGACAGCGTCTGCGGGTTCGCGGCCTGGCCGGCGCCCTCGGGGCCCGCGAGCGGCGGCAGCGCCACCCAGTCGAGGTCCTTCGGGGCGTCCTTGGCGATGTTCGCCGCCTGGTACGACCCCTGCACGGTCATCGCCGTCTGGCCGGCGTAGAAGGACGCGATCGCCTCCGAGCCGGACTGGGTGAGGGTGACCGGCAGGATCGACTTGTCCTCGTAGGCCATCTGGTCCACGAGCTCCGGCAGCGCCATCTCGCCGTCGCCGATCGTGATCTGCGCGTCCTGGCCGGTGCCCGTGAAGTACTCGCCGCCGAACCCCGGGGCCATCGACATGAAGGCCGCGGTCGGGCTCGCGAGGCCCCAGCCGAGGCCGTACGTGTCACCCTTCGTGGTGGCCTTCGCGATCTCGCGCAGCTGGTCCCACGTCATGGTGTCGCCGGTCGGGACCTCGACGCCCGCGTCCTCGAGCAGCGTCTTGTTCGCGAAGACCATGTAGGACTGCAGCTCGGTCGGGTAGGCGATCACCTGGTCGTCCACGGTGACCGACTCGAGCACGCCGCTGGGGATGTCGGCCCGGCGCTCGTCCGACATGTACTCCGAGAGGTCGGCGAGGTAGCCGTCGCGGGCGAAGGGCACGATGCTCGCGGCCTCGTAGTGGATGATGTCGGGCGCGGCGCCGCCGTTGAACTGGGTGATGAGCTTGTCGTAGACGCCGTCCCAGCCGGTCGGCACGATCTCGACCTGGACGTCCGGGTGGGCGTCGTTCCACTCGCCGACGATCTTCTCCGTGGCCGCGATGGCGGCGGGCTGGTCGGACAGGGACTGGAACTTCAGCGTCACGGGTCCGCCGTCGCCCTCGTCGCCGCCACCGCCGCTGCAGGACGCGACGAGCAGGGCGGTGACCGTGAGGCATGCGGCGGTGGACACTCCACGAGTCTTCATGGGTCTTCCTTTCGGGTGGTCGGGTTGCGAGGGACGGGGCGCAGCGGCCGTCAGCCCTTGACGGCGCCGGCCATGAGGCCGCCGGTGAGCTTCCGCTGCATGATCGAGAAGAAGACGATGCTGGGGATCGCGGCGAGGAACGACCCGGCCGCGAGAGGTCCGAGCGCGACCTTGCCCTCGCCGCCGATGAACGAGGTCAGCGTGATCGGCAGGGTGTAGTTCTCCGGCGACTGGAGCAGGACCAGTGCGAAGAAGAACTCGTTCCACGACGAGACGAAGCTGAACATCGCCGTGGCGACGATCCCGGGCGCGAGCAGCGGGAACACGATCCGGCGCAGCACCGACAGGCGGCTCGCGCCGTCCATGGAACCGGCCTCCTCGAGCTCGGTCGGGATGCCGGCGACGTACCCCTGCAGCATCCACAGCGCGAACGGCAGGGTGTAGGTGGTGTGCACCAGGGTGAGCCCCACGAGGCTGTCGGTGAGGTTCATGGTCCGCAGGATGAGGAACAGCGGCAGGATGATGAGGATCACCGGGAACACCTGGCTCACGAGGATCCAGCCGACGCCCGCCACCCGGATCGCGCCCTTGAGCCGCGCGAGCACGTAGGCCGCCGGCATCGCGATGAGGACGACCAGGACGGTCGAGGCCAACGCCACCAGGACGCTGTTCCACGCCGAGTGCACCAGGCCCTGGCGGGCGAGCGCCTGGGCGTAGTTGTCCCACTGCCACTGGCCGGGCAGCAGGCTCACCGTGAGCGAGTTGAGCTCGGCCGACGACTTCACCGACGCCGAGATGAGCCACAGCAGGGGGAAACCGAGGAAGACGATGTAGCCGGCCAGGGCCACGTACTGGGCGGGGCGGACGAGTGCGCGCATCGGCTCAGCCCTTCTTCGAGACGCGGTCGTCGCGGAACTGCGACCGCAGGTAGACGGCGAGGAGCAGGACGACGACCACGACCAGGACCACGCCCATCGCCGCGGCGTACCCGATGTTGCGGTTCTTGAACGCCTCGAGGTACGTGAACAGCATCGGCAGCATCGTGCGGCCGCCCGGGCCGCCCTCGGTGAGGACGTAGACCAGCGAGAACGAGTTGAAGTTCCAGATGAAGTTCAGCGACGTGATCGACGCGACGATGGGCCGCAGGCTCGGCCAGGTCACGGCCGTGAACCGCCGCCAGGCGTTCGCCCCGTCCATCGAGGCGGCCTCGTGCAGCTCGCCGGGGATCTGCTGGAGCCCGGCGAGCAGGGTGACCGTCGTCTGGGGCATCCCGACCCAGACCCCGACGACGATGACGGCGGGCAGCGCGGTCGAGAAGTCGGCGAGCCAGTTGATGTCGTCCGGCAGGCCGATCGCCCCGAGGAACGCGTTGAGCGGCCCCGCGTTGGGCGAGTAGATCATCTTCCACATGATCGCCACGACGACGGGCGGCATCGCCCACGGGATCAGGGCGAGCACCCGGGTGAGCCCCTGCAGCCGGAGCCCGGAGTTCAGCAGCTGCGCGAGGCCCAGGGCGAGCACGAGCTGCAGGAGCGTCACCGACACGGCCCAGATCAGGCCGATGCGGAACGAGTCCCAGAAGAACGAGTTGTCGGCGAGGCGGACGAAGTTGTCGACGCCCACGAACTCGTAGTCCGGGTGGCGCACGAGGCGGGCGTCCGTGAACGCCAGCGCGATGCCCATGACGAGCGGCGCGACGCTGAGCACCAGGATGGGCAGCAGCGACGGCATCACGAGCCCGATCGCCTCGCGGCGGCGGCCGCGCTCGAGCCCGCCGCGGCGTCGGACCTGCTGGGGTGCCCGGACGGCGGTGGCGGGGGCGCCCGCCGACGTCCCGGGTGCGGTCGGGGCGGTCATCGTGCGCTCCCCTCGGGTGCGGTGGTCGGGGCGGCGCCGGTGGTCGAGTCGCGCACGAGCAGGCGCGGCCCGATCACGACGTGCTGGGCCGGTGCCGCGTCGTCGTCCAGCCGGGCGAGGACCGCCCGCGCGGCGGCGGCGCCGCGCTCGGCGGTGCCGAGCGAGACGCTCGTGAGGCGGGGCTCGTAGACGCGGCCGAGCTCGGTGTCGTCCATGCCGGTGACGGCGACGTCTCCCGGCACGGCGAGCCCGGCCTCGCGGGCGGCACGCACGGCGCCGATGGCGAGGAGGTCGTTGGCGGCGACGACGGCGTCCAGCCGGGAGCCGTCGGCCGCGGGCGCGAGCAGCGTGCGCGCCGCGCGCAGGCCGGCCGCGACGGTGAAGTCCTCCGCGACCTCGACCGCGACACGCTCCGCCGGGAAGCCGTCCGCGCCGGTCGCGGCGTCGAAGCCGCGCTGCCGGGCCGCGCCCGGCGTCGTGTCCAGGGGGCCGTTGAGGAAGCCGATCCGGCGGCGCCCGGCGGCGACGAGGTGGTGCACGGCCTGGCCGATCCCCCCGGCGGAGTCCGTCGACACCGAGTCGACGGACTCCGCGTCGAGGGCTCGCCCGATCACCACGACCGGTACGGGGGCCCGGCGGATCTCGGCCACCAGGGCGTCGTCGGCGCGCAGCGGGCTGATCACGAGGGCGTCCACGAACCCGCTCCCCAGGCCGCGCACGAGCTCGGCCGTGCTCTCGGCGGTGTCGCCCGTCGTCATCACGACGACCCGGTACCCGTGCGGCGCCAGCACCTCGTGGATCGCCGTGAGCATCTCGACGTACACCGGGTTGCCGATGTCGGCGACGGCGAAGGCCACCTGGAACGTCTTCTTCATCCGCAGGGAGCGGCCGGTCACGTCCGGGCTGTACCCGAGCTCCTCGGCGGCCGCGCGCACGCGCTCCACCATGGCCGGGCTGGCCCCGGTGCCGTGCAGGGCCCGCGACGTCGACGCGAGGGAGACCCCGGCGTGCCGGGCCACCTCGATCAACGTGGCGCGTGATGACGTCACTGTCGCTCCACCTTCAACGTCGACGGCGATTGGAAACGTTTCCAGACCCGTCTCGGCGGCATCGCTGGAAACGTTTCCGGATTGACGCCACTCTGGCACCCGCCCCGGTCCGTGTCAAGGCGCCGAGGAGCCTGCCCGACTCAGGCCGGCGAGGGGCCCCGCCCGGGGAGCCCGACGACGAGTCCGTCCAGGTCGGGCGGCCGGTATCCCGGCCCCTTGAGCACCTTGCCGTCCGCCCGCCGCAGCACCCGACCGTCGGCGTCCACCTTGCTCATGTTGGAGCGGTGGACCTCGACGAACACCGCCGGCAGGTCGATCCCCAGCGCGTCGGCGGCGCCGTAGGTGACGTAGAGGACGTCGGCGAGCTCCTTCGCCACCGACCGGAAGGCGGCCGCCACGTCCCCGCCCGCGGCCAGGGCCGACGCGAGGTCCGCGAGCGCCTCCGCCGCCTCGCCGGCCTCCTCCTCGAGCAACGCGCGGCGGTACTCCGCCAGGCCGGGTCGGGCTGCGTCGACGTCGAGGTCGAACGCCGCGCGGAACTCGGCGACCCGTCGCATCGGCTCGTGGTCCATGGCGCCGACGCTAGCCGCCCGGAGCGTCAGGAAGCCTCGTGCCGCGCCCGCAGCATCCGGGCGACGAAGTCGCGCACCTCGGCGTCGAGCTCCGCGTCCTCGGGCGCCGCTCCCCCGAACCCGCCGTGCGGCATCCCTTCGAACACGTGCAGCTCCGTCTCCACCCCGGCGGCCCGCAGACGGCGGTGCATCCGCACGGTGTTGGACAGGAACAGGTCCCGCGTCCCCGTCTGCAGGAACGTGGGAGGGAAGCCGCCGAGGTCGCCGAACAGCGGCGAGAGGTAGGGGTGGGTGAGGTCGGCACCGTCGGCGTACAGCGCGTTGACCTCGCGCAGGCTCGCCAGTGCCAGGTCGTGCGGGGCGTTCGTCACGAACGAGTCCCCCGACTCCGTGAGGTCCACCTCGGGCGTCAGCAGCACGAGGGCGGCGGGCATCGGCAGACCCTCGTCCCGCGCCCGCAGGAGCAGCGCCGCGGCGAGGTTCCCGCCCGCCGAGCCGCCCGAGAGCACGACCCTGCCCGCGTCGCGCTCGGCGAGCAGCGCCCGGTACACGGCGACGGTGTCGTCCAGCCCCGCCGGGTACGGGTGGTCCGGCGGCATGCGGTAGTCGACACCCCACGTCACCAGCCCGGTGACGACCGCCGTCGACGCCGCCGACCCCCGGCACACCTCGCCCGCTCCGTAGACCAGCCCGCCACCGTGCAGGTCGAGCACGACCGGGCCGTCGGGCTCGGCCCCCTCGGGGACCTGGACGTAGGTGGTCACCCCCGCGACCACCCGGTCCGCCGACCGCACGGGCAGGCCCGCGGGCACGACGGTGCGGAACCACTCGTCCACCTCGGCCACGTGCCGCAGCCAGCCACCACGGTCGTCGGGCGCCGGGTACGCGCGCGGTCGGCCGGCCCGGTCCGCGGCCAGCCCGGCGAGATAGCGGCGTGCCTGGGCGCTCACGCTCGTCGGCAGCACCGTGCCGTCGTTCACCGCGCGTCCTGCGAGGTCCCGGTGCTCCGGACACCGTCCGTGCGCTGCACGCCGACCCGCACGCCGCACTCCCACGACTCCCCCGGCCCCAGCACCGGGGCGCCGCCGTGCGGCAGGTCGCGCTCCGGCCCGGCCAGCGGGGCGTTCGCCGGCTCCACGCCGAGCACCCAGGAGCCCGCGGCCGGCCACAGCCAGGAGTACAGCCGTGGCATCGACGCCGCCCGCCACTCGACCACGACCTCGGCTCCGTCCGGGTGCGCGAGCCCCGTCGGCGACACGACGGCACGGGCCCAGCCGTCGACGTCTCCCACCCCCGGGTGCTCGGCGACGACGTACGCCGCGCCGCGCGCCGGCTCGGGGAACGTCACCGCGTCCCGGCGAGGCGGCAGCGGCGCCGCGGGCGCCGGCTCACCGGCCCCGGTCACCAACCGCGAGCCGGGCAGGAGCACGGGGGCACCGAGGTTCACGTGGTAGAGGAGCGGCACGCCGACCGGCTCCGTCCCGACGTTGCGCACCGTGTCGCGCACCTCGACCCACGGCCGACCCGTGGCCACGACGACCTCGCGGTCGACGACCACCCGGGCGCCGTAGAGCGTGGAGTGCGCGACGGAGCCCGTCACGTGCACCTCCAGCTCGCCGCCGTCTGTCCGCTCGCGCCACCACCGCACGTCGTGCGCTGGGGTCAGGTGGTGCGTGCCGTGCTGACCGGAGGCACCGCGGGGCGAGCCGATGTTGTCCGGCCCGCAGGTGGCGAGCAGCCCGCCGAGGAACCGGTCCTCCCAGTCGCGGCCCGGGCCAGGATCCCGGGGGTTCGGCGACCGCCACGCGACCGGGACCCCCGCCCACCAGGCCGCGCCGAGGTCCAGACCGCGATCGGGCAGCACGTCGACGGACAGACCGCCCGCGACCCGCACGACGAGCGCCCGCTGGCCCCCGGCCGTGACCGCCTCGTCCACCGACGCCAGCGCGTCCGGCAGCGCCGCGCGCCCGTCGTCGAGCAGCCGACCCCAGCCGGTTCCCGTGGCGCCGTCCGGTGCGCTCACCGCTCCCGCACCTCGCCGCCCATGACGTCGTAGGTGCGGCCCTGCACGACGAGGCCCTCGAGACGCGCGTCCGGGTCGAGGTCCGCGACGCAGCCGCCCGCGGTCACCGTCCCGTCCAGGGCGACATCGACGCCGAAGACGCCCGCGAGCACCAGCTCGCACCACGCCCCGGCCGACGAGCACGACCAGTCGATGATGTAGGGCAGCTGCGGCGGCGTCTTGCGCGCGCCGCCGCCGATCGGCTCCTCGGCCTCCTCGACGAAGTGCGCCTGCCCGGGCGGGCCCTGGTTGGCGGTGCGTGCCAGGCCCGGCAGCCACTCGAGCACCACCTCGGGGTGGCCGAGGGCGATGGCCGCGCGGGCGGAGTCAGCCGGCCAGGCAGGGTACGCGCCGTTCCACTGGTGGTCGGCGCGCACGGACCAACCGGCGTCGTCGTCGAAGGGCGACAGGGCGCGCATCCACGAGGGGGTGCGCAGCTCGCGCACGAAGAACTCGACCATCGCGTCCCGTAGGTCCGCCGGGAGATCCTCGGCGATCGTCGTGCCGAGCGTCGCGAAGTCGTAGCAGTGCCGCGTCGCGACGAGCGTGCCGTCAGGCTGCCGCGCGTGGAAGAAGCCCTCCCCCGGGACGGCGAGCCCCAGCACCTTCGGCAGCAGGTCCGCGGCCTCGTCTCGCAGCCGCGCGGCGTCGTCGCTGCGGCCCTGCAACGCACTGATCTGCGCCGCCGTGCGCAGGTTCCACACGTTCGCCGCGTTGAGGCTCGCCACCTCGTGCACGTAGGAGCTCACGCACTCCAGCAGGTTGTCGACGCCGCCGTAGTCCGCCAGCCCCGAGCCCGAGGCCGAACGCAGCCGATGCCACGCCGTGGCCCAGGACCGCACCTCGTCGCCCATGGTCGAGGTCCGCCCGTCGGGAGTGGTCACGGGCGCGTCGAGCAGCGCGTGGTCGCCGTGCAACCGCAGATAGTCGTGCACCAGCCGTGTCATCGCGTAGTGGTTCACCGAGTACCAGTAGCCCACCGGGCCGCCCGTGAGCCACTCCGTCCCGAAGTGCTTCTCGATGTCCAGGCCCACCCAGTGCTCCACCTGGCGCCGCATCACCTGCGGGTCCAGCAGTGCGTGCACCATGGAGCTGAGCGAGTAGTCCCAGATGAACGTGGTGGTCTGCCAGTAGCGGGGCATGAGGGTGTCGTAGGTGCGCCCGAGGACCGACGCCGGGTTGTCGCGCCGGAACCACAGCACCCCGACGGCGCCCCACCAGTACAGGCGGCGCAGGGCGTCGTCCGTGGTGACCAGGCGCGGCAGGCAACCGCCGAACTCGGCGTTGCCGGGCGTGAAGAGCGCCTCGATCTCGGCGTCCCACCTGCGTCGTGAGGCCTCGACCGCGGCGGGCACGTCGGCAGCGACGCGGTCGAACGCCGCGGAGGCCTCCGCCGCGGTCCTCGCGACGGTGTGCACGTAGGCCAGGCGCACGGAGCCACCCGCGGGGACGTCGCGTACCAGCTCGGCCACACGGGGCGACGCGCCGTCGTCGACGTCGGCGCCGGCCTCGTCGACCAGGCCCTGGACGCTCACCGCGGAGCCGTCCTGCGGCCGCCCGACCCGTCGGGCGCCGGCGTGCTCCACCGTGTTGCGCGCCTGCGGCGGCGCGCCCGCCAGCCACGGCTCCCTCGCGCACGTGACGGTGGAGTCGAGCCAGGCGCCGAGGCGCAGCTCGCGGGCCGCGCCCGTCGTGTCCGTGACGTCCACCTGCACGGCGACGCCGGGCTCGCCCGGCGGGCACACCGTCACGGTGCGCACGTCCCAGCCGTCGATGATCGTGCGGCGCTCGACACGGTCGGGCCGCCAGCGCACCTCGACCGGCTGCCCGAAGGACCGCACCAGCCGGCCCCCGAGGTACAGCTGGCCGCTGACGCTGTCGCCCTGGGAGACGGGCGGCACGTTGAGCGAACGCACGGCCAGCACGTCGTGGTCCACCTGCGCCGTGGCCCAGTGGTTGGTCAGCCCGGGCGGGTTGATCATGTCGTCGAAGCGGTCGACGACGAGGTCGGACGCCAGGTCGTCGACGGTGGGGATCGTGCGCGGCGTGGCGGGAGCGGCGGTGCTCATCGGGAGTGTTCCTCGTGCTCTCGGTGGTCGGGTCAGAACGGTTCGGCGGCCAGGGCGTCGGGCCGCCCGGCCGCGCGGGGGTCGGCGAACTGCGTGCTCGGCAGGAGCGGGTACCAGTCCGGGCGGCCCGGGTCCCGGTCGTACGGGTAGGGCCCCAGCTCGCGGTACAGCTCGGCGTACTCGGCCACCTTGTCCCGGTCGAGCTCCACGCCGAGCCCCGGCGCGTCGGGCACGGCGATCCGCCCGTCCCGGTACGCGAGCTTGCCGCCGACGATCACGTCGTCGCGCAGGTGGTGGTAGTGGGCGTCGGCCGCGAACGCGAGGTTCGGGACGACGCCCCCCAGGTGGAGCATCGAGGCAAGCTGGATGCCGAGCTCGCCGGAGGAGTGCACCGCGACGCCGAGCTGGAAGGTCTCGGCCACCCCCGCGGCCCGCACGCAGGGGCGGACGCCGCCCCAGAACGTGGTGTCCAGGAGGATCACGTCGACGGCCGGCTGCAGCACGTTCGCCGCGAGCTGCTCGGGGTTCACCACGACCGTGTTGGTCGCCAGCGGGATGCCGGTGTTCTCCCGCAGCCGGCGCATGCCGTTCAAGCCGTAGCAGAAGTCCTCGGCGTAGTCGTTGTCGAGGTCCTCGATGCGGCGGGCGAAGCGGATCGCCTCCTCCACGCTGAGGATCCCGTTGGGGTCGTACCGGAAGCGGTCCCCCGGCAGGGAGGCAGCGAGCGCCCGGTAGGCCTCCAGCTCGTGCTCGGGGTCGAAGACCCCGCCCTTGAGCTTGTGCACCCGGAAGCCGTGCTCGGCCTTGAGCCGAGCCGCCTCCGCGACGAGCTGGTCGGTGGTGCGAACCTCCCCCGACCCGTCCGCGGAGGGATAGCGGAAGAACAGGTAGGAGGCGAACTCGACCTCGTCACGCACGGCACCGCCGAGCAGCGCGTGCACGGGAAGCCCGGCATGCTTGCCGAGCAGGTCGAGGCACGCGAACTCGATCGCGGCCACCAGCTGGGTGCGGTTGTTGTAGAGGCTGGCCGTGGGGTTCGCGAGCATGAACCGCAGCGCCTCCGTGCGGGCCGGGTCGTGCCCGAGGAGGTACGGCCGCAGCGCGGCGACGGCCGCCTCGGCGCTCTGCCCGCCGCCGCCCATCTCGCCGAGCCCGATCAACCCGTCCGCGGTCTCGACCTCCACGATCGTGCGCACGAACCGGCCCCAGTGGGCGCCGTTGGAATGCCGTAGCGGCGCCTCGAGAGGCACGGTCACGGTGGTGGCGCGGACGTCGACGATCCGCAGACCGCTGCCCTTCAGCGCGCTCATGCGTCTGCCTCGGGCAGGGCCGCCGCGAGGCGCGAGCTCAGTCCGCCGTCCACCCTGACGTCGGCGCCGGTGACGAAGGCGGCGCGGTCCGACAGCAGGAACTCGACCACCTCGGCGACCTCACGCGGCGTGCCGACCCGACCTAGTGGGTGGGCACGGCCCCACTCGGCGACGACGTCGGCGGCGGACCGGTCGCCGGCGAACAGGCCGGCGGCCCAGCGCAGCATCGGCGTGTCGATCGACCCGGGGCTCACGCTGTTGACCCGGATGCCGTCCGCGGCGTGATCGACCGCCATCGCGCGTGCCAGGCCCAGCAGGGCCGTCTTGCTCGCGGTGTAGGCGGCGACACCGGTCTGGGTCGCGTACGCCTGCGCGGAGGAGACCACGACGACGGCCCCGCCGCCGTTCTCCCGCACCAGGGGCACCATCGCGCGGCAGGTGTGGAACGCCCCGCCGACGTTGACGCCCATCACCTCGTCGTAGGTCGCGGGGTCGGTCTCGTCGACGGCGCCGTAGCGCTGCACCCCGGCCGCGCACACCACTGCGGAGAGCGCGCCGTGCTCGGCGCGCACCCGCCGCGCCGCGCCGTCGAGCGCGTCGGGGCGTGACACGTCGGCGGCCAGGCCGACGAAGCGCCCTGGGCCGGCACCGTGCCGGGCCGCGGCGGCCCCGAGGGCCGCCTCGTCCCGGTCGATCCCGACGACGGTGGCGCCGAGCTCCACGAGCAGGTCGGCCACTCCGCCGCCGATGCCCGCGGCCGCGCCGGTGACGACGGCCGTCCGGCCGGCCCAGCGGTCGGCGGTGATCTGGTCCAGGTCAGGCATGGGTGTGCTCCAGGTCGGGTCAGTACTGCCCCAGCGCAAGGCCACGGGTGAACGCGCGCTGAGCGAGGAGGAAGAGGGCGACGGTCGGGATCGAGACGATCAGCCCGCCCGCGAGGACGACCGGCATCGTCGAGCCCCCGTAGGTGCTCTGCAGCGCCGACAGCGCGGTCATGACCGGCCGTGTCTCGGCCGACTGGGTGAGCGTGAGGCCGAGCAGCAGGTCGTTCCAGATGAGGGTGGCCTGCAGGATGAAGATCGCGACCAGTGCGGGCACGGCCATCGGGAGGTAGATCCGCCAGAAGATCCGCCACGTCGAGGCTCCGTCCATCACGGCGGCCTCGAAGACGTGGTGGGCCACGCCCGAGAAGAAGTTGCGCATGACGAACGCCGCGAACGGCACGGAGATCACGGTGTAGACGAGGATCATGCCGGTCCGCGTGTCGTAGAGCCCCGTCTGGACGTAACCGAGGAACAGCGGCATGAGCAGCATCTGCATCGGGAACACGGTGGAGGCGAAGATCACGACGAACCAGGCGAAGCCGTGCCGCAACCGCAGTGCCACGATGGCGAACCCGGCCGCCGCCCCGATCAGGACCGCGACCAGGGGCGCGACGATCGCGTACAGGGCCGTCGACGCGATGCCGGCGGAGATGTCCCCGCGGGTCCACGCCGCGGCGGCGTTCTCCCACAGCCCGCCGAGCCCGGCCGGGCTCCACACGGACAGCACGCCGTACTGGTCGTTCGTCTTCGCCGCGTTGACGATCATGAGGTACACGGGCGCGAGCCACAGCAGGCCCAGCACCACGAGGACGGTCTTGCGGACGCGGTCCGCCGCGACGGCGCTCATCAGGACTCCCGGGCGCCGGACAGCTGCCGGCGCAGGTAGAGGACGGACGCCGCGACCGTGACCACCGTGAGGAACACCGCGACGGCGGCGCCCAGCCCGTAGTCGTTCTCGACGAACGTGTCCTTGTACATGGTCAGGGCGAGGGTCTCGGACGAGACCCCGGGCCCGCCCTTGGTCATCGCCCAGATGATGTCGAACTGCTTGAGGGAGCCGACGATCGCCAGGCCCACGACGACCGTCGTCAACGGGGTGAGCATGGGCCACGTCATCGTGCGGAACATCGTCCAGCCGGACGCGCCGTCGAGTCGCGCCGCCTCGAGCGGCTCCTTCGGGATCGACTGCAGCCCGATGGTGAACAGCAGCGCGTTGACGCCGGCGCCCTGCCACGTCGCCGCGCCGATCATGACGACCGTGTTGAGCGGGGCGTCCAGCAGCCAGCGGGGCGGGTCGGTCACACCGAGCAGCCCCAGCGCCTCGTCGAGCGCTCCCCCGGTCTGGAGCACGAACGTCCAGATGACACCGACGGCCACCCCGGAGATCGCGTACGGCAGCAGGAAGGGCAGCCGGTACCAGAAGGAGCCCTTGAGCCCGTACGCCAGCACCGCGATCAGCAGGCCCAGGCCGACCGGCAGCACGAGGGTGCCCACCACCCAGAACAGCGTGTTGCGCAGCGAGTTCAGGAAGCCCGCGTCCGTGAACATCTCCTGGTACTTGGCCAGCCCCACCACCTCGGGGTCCCCGAGCCCGTTGTACTCGGTCAGGCTCAGGTACGACGTCCAGACGAACGGCAGGTACAGCAGCAGCGCCACGATGAGCACGGCCGGCAGCGCGAACCCTCGTGCCGACCAGCGGTAGGGGGCTCGCGGGTTGCGGGTGGGGCGCACGGTGCTCGCCGGCGGCCGCGGCGGTGCGGCGGTGGCGGTCATGGGGGGTCTCTCCTTCCGGCGCCGCCGGGGCCCTGGTACGGG